>JALSNP010000038.1 GCA_026986935.1 Pyrodictiaceae archaeon
TCAGGGACAGTATGGGGCGGGGCACCCTCCTGGCCAAGCTGCTCCAAGAGCTCCGAGACCTAGTTGAAGACCCGGGTGTGAGGCCCAGCCATAAGATGGAGCCCTTTCTCAGAATACTGCGAGACCACGAGGGCAACTACTCCAAGGCCATAGTCTTTATAGACCGCGTGGTAGTAGCCCAGTACGCCTGCGAGACCGCCAAGAACAATGGCTACGCGTGCGTGCTCATCCGTGGCAGGATGCGGGGCCAGGAGCTAGGAAGGGCTTTAGAGGAGGCCGCGAGGCCAGAAACCAGGGTAATAGTCTCGACCTCTGCTGGCGAGGAGGGCGTCGATCTGCCTAGCGCAGACCTGCTGGTGATGTGGAGCATAACCGCGTCGCCGCTGAGGTTTATACAGCGCCACGGCAGGGTTCTCCGAGCGAGGGAGGAGAGGCCTAAGAAGCCACGGGTGGTAGCTTACATAGTCACCCTCGACACGATTGATGTCGATAGCTTCGTGGACGCCATAGAGACTGCTAAGAGGCTCGGGGTGGACGTGCCAGTGGACCCCGAGACCGTGGAGGCGCTCTGGCACCGGACAACACGGAGCAGGATAATAGCCGTCCTAGAAGGGAGCCCAGCGACCCTTGAGCTGCTCGCAGAAGCCCTCGGCACCCCCCGTGACCGCCTGGAGAGGGATCTACAACGCCTCATGAGGAGAGGCGATGTGGTCTATATCTACACGGGTATAGGCAGGGTATACGCCTACAGCGGCGACCTAGAGCTGTTGGAGGAGCGGTTCGCCGAGTACCTTGACCCGGACAAGAACCTAGTGGCGAAGGCCAAGTACCTGGTACAGGGCGCCAAGACCTGGAGCCGCTCAGTGAGCGGCAACTATGAGCAGCTCTACCACCGCTTATCGAGAATAGTGAGAGAGGAGCCCATAGAGAGGCTGCTCATAAGCCTAGAGGTAGTAATCCGGCCCGGGCTAGTGAGACTAGTAAACCTCCAATACAGCTTCCTAATAGACAACGAGGACAAGCTGGCCCTGGTACTAAGGAACGCGTTCACAGCCCCAAAGATAATAAGAGAGATAGGGACAATCCCGAGATAAACGAGGCAGAGAACAAGAACCCGTAGAGGAGCCTGGTGGAGAAGAACAATGCAGGAGCGGCGAGCAGGGATGGAGACGCTGCGCTCCCTAGTCTCCCTAATAATAGGCCTCATCACGCTATACCTCGGGTACAGGTTCTTCATGTACAGCCTCGGGTTCCTAGCAGCGGACCCCCCAAGGGTCACCGCCGGGCTCATGGCCGGGCTAGCAGGGTTCACGTTCACAGCAGCAGCTGTAACCCTCCTACGAGACTGGGTAATAGTAGAGAAAGCTAGCCGCCCCGAGAATGAGTAGCTGCTGCGCACTCCAGCCGAGCCTCAGACTCTATCTCCACAGCGCCATGCACTCCCCGCAACACGACCCTAACGCTACGAGGCCTAGCAGCCTCACAAATATCCCTGGCAATACGCATAGTAAGACTCTCCTGGTAGCTCCGCGTACTCTTGAAGCCCTCAAGGTACTCCTGGAACCCATAGGCCTCGACGTAGAGCTTCTCCGGCCCCGGCACATACTCCACTAACAACTCGTAGCGATCAACAAGCCCGGTGAGGGGACAAACAGCGTCAAAAACGCTGCGAAGAACCACGCGCTCAGCACCATCCTCTATACGCACAACCCTGATTCCAGCCACCGCAACCACCCCGGGAATAAGAGGAGATAATCACCTAAGAGCCTGCTATAAGATACTATGCTAGTATAACCGTAGGTAAAAACTCATAAATTTATAGTAAGGGCAAGGAAAATAAAATAGGTGGAATCAAGTCTATCTACTTTACAAAACGCTTGGTACTAAAAGCTTAATAATTAATGAAAAGTACAAAATATACAAGAAATAACTAAAAGTGACAAACATCAACAATAACTATATAATTATAAGGAATAGCACAACCTCTTCACTCAGTGACTGCAGTCTTATACATATCATGTAGGAAAACTCCTTTGTCATGCCTTCATATTGGTGCACTGCCTCTATACACATATACTATTTGCGATTGATTTGTATATATTCTATGAACTTGTCTTCTTCTAGTCTGTAGATGCTTCTAGGTTTGGCGAGAGGCATTATGTAGAGCGGATGCTCTTTCTCCGAGGCACCTATTATTCTTCTTACATCTTCGTCGATAAAGGCTCCTATAGCGACTGTTGCCAGACCTATGGCCGTTGCTTGTAGGTATATGTTCTGACCAGCATGCCCCGCCTCCATGTGGACATAGCGGATTCCTCGAGAACCGTATCTCTTCGTGGTCCTCTCGTAGACCGCGGTAATGACTAAGTTCACGGGCGCTTCTCGTACCCATTCCTGCTCTATAGCTGCGCGGTATAGTTGACTAACTAGGTCGCCTTTCTTTACTAATAGTAGTTCATGGCTGTGTGGTAGGTATTTGTAAGAGCCTGGATCAAGGAAACCGTCTCGATACGCGACCCCCCTAGGCGCTACTACAGCATAGATCTCAAGAGGATATGTGGCGCCTGCACTAGGCGCTGCTCGGAAACCGTACCGGGTCTCTGTTATGCCCTGTGCTGCCCATAGGACTTGGCTTAGCTGATCAAGCGCTATAGGCTCGTCTAAGTACTCTCTAATTGATCGCCTATTAGCTATTGCCTCCTCGAGGCTAATAGCTCCTCTAAGCCTGGGCAATGGAAGGACTATTCGTAGCCCATTACGGGGTGTGTAAATTACTCCCTCATCCTCTTTACGCCTACTTGTAGCTGAGCGGCGATAGACTAGGAACGGAGCGCCTATAAACAGTGCTAAGGAGGAGACGATGCTTACTCCAAGCAGTCTTAGAAAGACTCGACGCATAATATTCATAGAGGAGGCTCCTCCCATGCACCCTATGATATCTGGAACCCCCTTTATCAATTCTTCTAAAAGTGGGTTGCCAGCAAGTATTCTAGAAGAGGGATAGACGCTTGGTAGGCAACTTGACTAGGCATAGGCTTTTCATAGCGCGCGTAGCCGCATTAGTTTCAGGTACTTTACTGCTAGGAATAGCTGCATTAGTTATTGTGACGGGCTTATGCCTAAAAAGCACAGGGGTTAGCAACATGCTTGTTTGGCTTGGAGGTTATCCCGGTTGTAGTTATTTACATGCAGAGCTTCTACCAGATTTTTTCATACCCTTAGTGGTGGTCCACATAGCTGCTACTGCTGAGACTTTATCAGCTCATCTAGCTAACGAGGGGGAGCCTTATTCGCTGCTCGGTGCAATATATAGAGGGTTTTCATGGAGCTTAGCTAT
>JALSNP010000039.1 GCA_026986935.1 Pyrodictiaceae archaeon
GTCGGGACAGCGATAATAGCTGGTATCGAGATATTCCTCAACCCTAGCTCTCTAGAGGCTCTCGGCATCACGTTGCCGGAGAACGTGGCGCTAGCCCTGCCATACATGAAGTACGTGCTGATGGGGTTGATAATAGTATTAGTGCTCCTCTATAGGCCCCAGGGACTAATACCGGAGAAGCCGCTGCGTGTACCAATAGTCGAGAAGGCGAAACAGAAACTACTCGAGTTCCAAAAGAAGATAGAGAGCCACGGCCTCTAATCAACCTATGTTTTTCTAGATAATAAATAATTATGGGTTATACGGAAATATTTTTTGTATTGAAGATTTTTTATGCCCAGATATACCCCTAATTCTCCCACTTTCTCCCGTTAAATATCGTCTCCTCAATCTTTTTACGAAACCTATAAATACTTAAAAAGAGGGCAACCTAGAACATGGACGATTAAGAGGATGGCAAAATGGCCTCGAAAGCCCCGGGTATTGAGACACAGGAGCAGATATACCCCAAACCAGTAGTGGTTAGGTATTATCTCGAGGATATTCATGAGGCTCGAGTAGATATACTCGCTGAGGTGCCTTGGCGCTACTTCCCCATAACAAAGGCCGATGTTGAGCGCATGTGGGCGGAAGCCCCCGCTATATACAAGATTCTAAAAGAAGCCCCTGACCTAGAGACTGCTCGTAAAAAGCTCTACGCTTACCTAGCTGAGTGGGAGCTCAAGGTCCGGGAAGGCGAGATAGATCTTCACCCAATTGACCACTGGCTAGCCATCCAGGCAATCAATGTGTTCAGAAACATTCTCTCAAAGCGTAATGAGAAGATAGCAACCTTTAGCACGCTCGAGTACTTATACCGGTTGGCGAAGGACGATCCAAGCGTATACGATGAAGTGGGCATGGGCTTTATAGAGGAGTTCCGTCACCTATTCAAAGCGATACATGGGACAGCGAAGTTCTCCATGGGGTGGCTAGGCGAGAAGCTTGGAGGAGAGGAACCCATACTCAAATTCCTACGCTCCCGTGGCCGCCAAGCTGCTCTCCTGCGCTCAGAGTACCTCGACAAGATGGGTAGATTCGTTCTCAACTATGTGAAGAGGTACCGCTCCGGCCTAGACCCCAAGGTTATCGAGGAGAGGAAGAAGAATAGGCAGAAGATACTCGACTACCTCGGAGGCACGCTTGACGACTGGTATGATTATCACTGGCAGTTCCGAAACATATTCAAGACTATAAAGCATGTTGATATGCTCAAGGAGCTCGTCCCCTTGACAGAGGAGGATATTGAGAACATTAAGCTCGCGCTCGAGAACAGGATACCCTTCGGCATAACACCGTACTATCTAAGCCTCTTCGACTTCACGCGCGCAGATAGGAAGAACGACCCGGTTGTTAGGAGCCAGGTAATACCCCCGCGCTGGTACGTAGAGACTATGATAAAGCATAGGAGGGATCGCCGCTACGTCTTTGACTTCATGAGAGAGGGTGACACATCCCCGCATGATCTCATAACTAGGCGGTACCCCCTAGTAGTCATAATAAAGGTCTCAGATACATGCCCACAAATCTGTGTCTACTGCCAGAGGAACTGGGAGATAGAGTCAGCCCTCTTCCCAGAGGGCATAATACTGCCGTGGAGAATAGACAAGGCCATCGAGTGGGTAGCAGAGCATGATACAATAATAGACGTGTTGCTGACTGGCGGCGAGCCAATGATCCTGGGCGAGAAAAGGCTTGAGAGAATACTGGACAAGCTATCACAGATAGACCATGTTAAGAACATACGTATAGGGAGCAGAATCGTGGTAACAGTCCCGATGAGGATAACAGATGAGACAGCCGAGCTACTAGGAAGCTACATCGAGCCGGGTAAGAGGAACGTCGCTTTCGTGACACACGTCGAGGGCGTTGAGGAAGTAACACCCGAGATGGCTGAGGCCGTGAAGAAGCTGAGAAAGCAGGGCATATACGTGTACAACCAGCAAGTGTTCAGGTTCTGGACTAGCAGGCGCTTCCACTACGTGGCCACAAGGATAGCATTGAAACAGATAGGTATTGACCCCTATTATAACTTCTACCCCAAGGGCAAGTTCGAGCAAAAAGACTACCTAGTACCAATAGCCCGCATAATGCAGGAGAGGAAAGAGGAGGCACGACTACTACCAGGAATATTTAGGACCGATGAGCCCGTGTTCAACGTGCCAGCCCTAGGAAAGAACCATATAAGAGCGTGGCAGGACCGCGAGCTCATAGCGATAACACCGAAGTACGGTAATAGGATCTACCTATGGCACCCATGGGAGAAGGGAGTAGCGCCAATAAGCCCGTGGCCCTACGTGGACGTCCCCATATATGATTACCTGAAGCGCCTCGAAGAGATAGGCGACGACCCGAAGGAGTACGAGACCATCTGGTACTACTACTAAGGGAGACAAGACGATATACAAGTCTTCTCCACACGTTTTCAGCTTTTTTATCTCGTCTCGCCAACCACCTGGCTCGTGATAAGAGACAATTAGGGAGTAGACTCTCACTCCTCTTAGCCTCTCGGGGCAGGACTGGATGGCTCGTCTTCACCCGGTTATCACGCTTCCACAGTATATTAGCCTGGCTCGCCGCAGGAGACTAGTCGTCCAGGGCGAGGCTGTTCTTGAGGCTAAGCTCGACGGGTACCTGGTCATAGCTTATGAGAATAGGCTCTTCATGGGCTCGGGTAGGCGTGCTCCTAGCTGGGTCTACAAGGTCTTGGACATTATTGGGGTTGATACCAGCCTTATCGGCGGCAGAGTGGCCTATCTAGAACTATATGGTAGGTGTTTGACACCGGGGGGCTACCATAGAAGGGATAGGCATTGCTACCGTGCAGCCCTCGTCGATGCTTCTAGGCCTTATTCGTGGAGCAGCGGTGTCGAAGACACTATTCTCTTCTCGCAAAGCCTTGGGCTAGTTGATAGACTTGCGCTAGCCGAAAGGATTGGTGCAGAAACACCGCCCGCCAAGACCGTGGTGCTCCATAGAGCTCCTAGCGCGGCTGTGCTGAGGAACATGCTCACCGTGTTCAACGAGTATGAGGGCTACGTTCTAAAACTCTATAGGGATAAGGGGCACGTACTACCACCAGACCATGGGGCTAAGCTACGCGGCTTATTAGAAGTGAAGGTAAAACACCGTGCACAGTTAGGGTAAAGGCTTCTCCGTGCTGATAACTAGATGGCTACTTCTTTCTCACGGTAGAACACCGAGTAGCTTATCTCTATATGCCTCGACTCCTCCTCT
>JALSNP010000040.1 GCA_026986935.1 Pyrodictiaceae archaeon
AAGCTCGGAGGAGTCTGAAGCACTATGACTCTAGCTCTTAGAACTTTTGCTATTTCTAGACTTTTCTTCCAGGCATCTAAATTTTCTCTAGTAGGTTTTAGGAGACCATAGTTTTCTATCTGGCCAGGTGGTAATGATCTAAGCCTTCGCCACGTAGGGCTTGATGACGGGTGAGTTATTACCTGCCACGCTTTCATGTTAAAAACGAAGTCGCTGGGAGCCTCTCTGCGCCACCGGGAGGCTGTATCAAGTGTTGGAAGGTTATAGAATGTCTGTTGCAACTCGACGGTTTTAAATAGGGTGTAGTAACGTGTGCGGGATACTGGGTATCCGCAACAGCCTACATATAGAGAGATAGCCGCTGCCTCCAAAACGAATCATCCAAGCTGATAGGAATATTTGGTAAAAGAAAGGAGATAAAATTATTACTATTGCTTCTCCTCGTATAATTACATATTGCTACGGTTCTAGCGCTTTAGTGAACGCGCTTGTATGAATCTTACAACGTCTAGTGACGAGAGCTCCGATTTAATCTCCTCTATATCCTTATTGGATTTTGATACATCAACAACTATCACGCATTCAGCAAATTCTCCTCTCTTAATGGATGTGCATTGTGATATTACTATGTCTGCTCCTAGGTCTGCTAGTCTTCCTGCAACTTTAGCTAGTGCGCCGGGCACGTCCTTCACTTCTATTCTTAGCTCATAGAGTTTGGCCTCGACGCTTGGAAGCGGTGTTAGTATGATCTCTCTTCTATCCGTATCAGCGATAAGAATTAGGTTCATTCCTTCTATGATATTTAAAGCTTCTCTCACAACAAGGGGTATTGTTACCCTACCTTTACTATCAACTTTTACTATCTCGGTTGTCCTCATATATCCCAACCATTTACCACAAGTTATTGTTAAAACTTAAAATGGATTTTGTTTTAACTATTCGTTACTGTGTTTTTGCTTCAACAATTTCAATTATTTTCTGCGCTAACTCAAGCAGTACTTTAGCTGCCTCGCTCTCTGGGTACTTTACGAAGAAGGGCTCACCCATATCATTTGCTCTCGATATTCTAGGGTCTATGGGTATTTCTCCTAAGAACCTAACGTTATATTTTTCAGCTATTTTCTTGCCCGCTCCCTGGCCGAAGATATAGTGCTTTGTGCCATCAGGGCAAGTAAAGTAACTCATGTTCTCTATTATGCCTAGTATCGGGGCGTTAAGTTTTCTCGCAAAGTTTATCGCCTTAGCAACGACTACTCTCGATACATCCGACGGGATTGTAACTATTATCGTGCCTGTGAGGTCCTTGATAAGCTGTAGGATTGTGAGCTGTTCGTCACCAGTACCTGGTGGCAGATCTATTAAGAGATAATCCAGCTCGCCCCAATCAGCAAAGGCTAGCATCTCCCTAATGGCTGAAGTGGACATTGGGCCACGCCATATCACGGGCGTGTCTTCTGATGGAAGCATGACCCCTATGGAGAGAACCTTTACCCCCAATGGCGCTATAACGGGGATAATTCGTCCATCAGGGGTACCCATAACTGGTTGACCAGCAACCCCCATCATTTTTGGTATCGAGGGACCGTATATATCAGCGTCAAGTACCCCAACACGTTTGCCCAAGTACGCTAAAGCGAACGCAAGGCTAGCTGTAACGAATGATTTCCCCACGCCACCCTTACCGCTCAATATAGCTATCTTGTACTTTATCCTCTCTAAGTTCTTCCTAACCTGCTCCTCTTGTTCCCTAATCCTCTTAATTGCTTCTATGCGTGCTTTTACCTCTGGAGGAACTCTCTGCTGAGACGACATATTGTACCCCTCTTCCCCTCTCACCATAGTTTGAAGAAAGCTCTTATTAATCTGCTGCATGTTAAAGACACAGGCGGACTTATAACTCGTACCCTCGATTACTACAGGGTACGACCCCGCAGTGAGGCTTCTGGGTGAGAGAAGGGAGGCAAAACAGTACTATGGTTGATCAAAGAGTATTGGAGCTTGTGGATTTAAAGAGCTTGTCAGTAGATATAATAGAATTATTGCACAAGTTTTATAGTTATAGAGATATTTCTATGATGACTAATTTACCGCCGTCGATGCTGAGTAGGTATTTGCGCAAGCACAGTCAACCGAGCAAACCAATAGCATTAAAAATAATAGAAATATTTATAAAAAATAATGAAATTAAAGAAAAAATGGCCAATCTTATAAGAAATGATCCAGACACTCTTTACGAAAAAACAGTATATAATCCGCTTTCACTTCTCACAATAAGTAAAAATTTTGAATTACTCACACAAACTGACGCCGTCATAGCCTTCAATGATCCATCGATAGCCTTGGCAATAAAATTAAGGGAACTGATTAACAAAAGACTCTTAGTACTTTATTTCGCACCACTCATACCCGCCTCGCATGCAGAATGCTTTTCTATCATACAAGCTCCTGTCAACGTACTTGTTTGCACACGATATAGCTCTCTAAGATCTAGGATAGACTCGGCGCTTCTAGTATTCCCGCTCACTATGAGCATTAACGCGTTTAATACTATAATAGGAAGTGTAAGAGACGCGCTAAGGATAAAGAACATTACTCCACTAATAATACTCTGTAGAGAGGAGCTTAAGAAACGCGATAACGTGATCTGCCTGCTCTAGAGCAATGACCGGGGTTTTAAATGCTGATCAAGGTGTAATGATGAAGAACCCACGCAGGGAGCGCTGTGATATTGATGCATCGTTTATAGCTGCTTATGCAAGTGTTAACGATTGCCCGATGGTAGCTGCTCTCTGCATCGGCTCCGAGGCAACTATTGGCCAGGTCCTTAAAGTATACTTGCCCTTGGAACCCACTGAAATGCCAAAAATCTTACCCTACGCCTATCTAGTTTGCATGAGTAAATACAACCACTGTATAAATTCTATAAGCCTTGATAACCTTGTTTACGTACTAAAAGAGAAAGACTCCATAATAGTAGTCCTAGACGATGAGAAAGACTATGCTAATCTCATTAAATGCTTACAAGTCAGAACCAATAATGTTCGAAATAGGGTTCTTTGTTTAAATGAGATAAGCGAGTTGAAGGAACACATAGAGTGTATTACCCAGCCGAAAAGTAACTCGGCGCAGCGTAACTAGTTTCAAAAAGGGGTAAAGCAGTTAAGGTGTTGATATTGCTAGTGAGGTTCAAGATATGCCGATGGCTTGATAGAGATGAATTCAACAAGATCACCAGAGTAGCGACATATCTTGGACGTAATGAGGGGTGTAGCTTATTCCTCGTCCGTGCCAACTCTCTATCAGATCTAGAAAAGGCTCTTGATTTTATTGATAGCTATGGTGGCGAACTATTAGAGAAAGAAAAAGTGTATGAAATACTTGAGCGTGAAAAAATAGTTGAAATTTACAAAGAAGATGGAATGTACATACTGAGATCTAAACTCTATTTAAATGATTACCTGCAATTATTTAGAGAGAGACGGGTTGTCTGGTATTCTCGTACCCATAAAGGGTTCATAGTAAAGCCGTACACCATTATCGATGTTATCAATCGCCTACATAGTGAGGGGTTTAAAATAGTTGACAGGACTGGCCTAGTTATGAATAATAATAAACTCGATGTAAGCTTAGCAGCCGAGCTTAGACCTTATCAAAAGGAGGCGCTGGATGCATGGGTTTCGCACAACTATAGAGGAGTTATAGCCTTACCTACGGGCTCGGGGAAAACAATCATAGGTCTGGGGGCTATAGCTGAGCTCCGAGCCCCGACGCTCATAGTTGTATACACTAAGGAGCAGTTACGCGAATGGGAAAACAAAATTAGAACATTTCTCAGAGGCAGCGTTAGTATTATTGGCGAGTTTTATTCTGAGAGCAAGAATATAAAACCAATAACAATTACCACGTATCAATCGGCTTTTCGTAATATAGGCTTACTATATGATAAATTCTCATTACTTATAATAGATGAGGCTCATCATCTTCCTGCCGAGAAGTTTAGAGCTATTGCGGAGAGGATACTAGCTCCTTTCCGCCTTGGTCTATCAGCAACACCTTACCGTGAAGATGGGCTTCATGAGGAGCTTTTTAGTCTTGTAGGGGGAGTCGTGTACTCAAAATCGTTGAACGACCTCATGATGTCTGGGTTTGTTGCGCCATTTGAAATAGTGCCTGTGGTTGTTCCCCTTGAGCATAAAATATTGATGAAGTATCGAGAGCTTCGAAAAAGGTTCTTTACACTATCAAGGGGGCGAGAAATAAATGATCTTGTAAAGGCTGCTGCCGCGGGGGATAAATCGGCCAAACAAGCGTTGCAAATAATGAATGAGATACGTAAAATACTTATAAATTCTGAGAGAAAAATAGATGTCGTTAAAAGTATAGTTGAAAAAGAATTAAAAAATAATTCGAAAATAATAATATTTACCCAATATATAGCTCAGGCGAAGATACTCAGTAGTAGAATAGGCGCACCCGTAGTCACAAGTAAAACAAAGAAAAATATAAGAAATATTATATTTGATTTATTTAAGAACAACAGATATAAAGTCTTAATATTAACAACACTAGGCGATGAGGGCATAGACATACCTGACGCCAATGTCGGTATAATAGTATCCGGAACATCCTCGACGAGGCAGTTTATCCAGAGGCTGGGACGGCTCCTAAGACCCGCTAGGGGTAAGACAGCACGGCTTTACTATGTGGCTCTGAAGGATACACAAGAAGAAAGGGCTATGAAAAAAGTGCTCTCAAAGGCTCAAGAATATCTGGGCGTAGTTGTGTAAGATTATATCATGAAGGGTAAGGGTTAAACTTCCTTGCCTTGTTTAAGCCTTAATGACGAGAGGTATGAGGGTAGGAGGTGAAGACGAGATAGCAATACAAATGCAATATAATGATGGAGGATTCGATATAGCCTATGAAGTTGTTGCGCCCCACATAGTGCTTGGAGGAATAGGTAATAAAACAGCCTATTCACTTAGCTTCAGCCTAGCTACAAGCGCTGAAAAGGTTACAAAAGCTTTACTTGATATTGTTCTATCAACAAAAAACGAGCGTCTAAGGAGATGGAAAATAGAGCTATCTGGTGTCGTACTTACTCGTGAATTTAAGCCACAGATATGTAAGAAATATAGTAGCGGTTATGTTTGCAAAATAATATTTGACGTCACGCCTATAATTAGGTCAAAGTCTTCAGATAATTATCTAGTGAATATACTTTATCCTGATATAAACAATGAAATAAACCTATTACACATAGGGTTGCTAACAATTATAAACGAGGAAAAAGCTCATACAAAATACGTGTACTTAACTGAGCCGCTCATACTTAACCCTAACGAGGAGGTAACTATTAGGCTGCCATTTCGCTTAGAAAATGCCTCAATAAAGATGACAGTATCTATCCCGCACTCATCTGCGAATCTCATAATCCTAACCAATAATGAGAAGATAACCATATCAGGATACCAAGGCTCGTTAGAGTATAGTAATAGTTTGAGAAGGGCTGAGACCTTAACGTTAACACATATAGGTAAGAGCTCGTATTTTCCGAAAGAAATTATAGTATCATCAATGCTTATTTATTCGTCAACTGCTCCTAAGCCCGTTATAAATGCTGAAGTTAAAAGGATTGATAGTAAGAGTGTTGAAGTGGTTCTTGAGAATAAGGGGGATGGGGCAGCTAGTAACGTGATAGTTATCAATATTGCTGCAGGAAATATAATAGATAGGAAGGTTATAGGGAGCATATATGCTAAGGAGAAAAGGGCTGTGGTGATTAATATAGATCCAAACTATCTGAACATAATACGTGTAATATGGAGGTTTAAGGATGAAACCCATATTATTGAAAAAAAGATAAAAATGATATAATAATTATAAATTAAAACTGATAATAATGTGATGAATTACTCCCGGACTGATCTAGGGATACGGTATGAGGAGAACTTACCCAGCTGAATACAAGTGCTTAGTCTTCTCCTCTATTTTGTGATGTATTTGTTTAAGTTCTCATTTACTATGTTATTTATGAACTCGTTTATTGGGATGATGTTGTGCTCCCTTAGCGCTATTCTGCACCCTTTCTGAGTCTCCATGCAATTATGTTCTAAGGGGACTACGAACCATCCTTTGTTTTTGATCTTTACTGCTATTAGTATCTCTGCATGAGCTCGTTGTGCAAAATCCTTTAACTTATTTATTTTCTCTTTATCAATGTATATATCTTTATCAGTTGATCGATATTTTACCTCTATAACGAATATCCTGCCCTTATATATAGCTAATAGGTCGGGATAAAATATTGTACGCGCGCCAGATCCACTCGCTGGTCCACGTAGTACCGCGAACCCGTATCGCCATAACTTTTTCACGAGCTCGCGCTCTGCCTGGAACCCTTTTCTACGATACACAGTCACTATTATCCTACCCGATCATATTAACTCTTATTGTGACGCCGTATTTCTCTTCAAGCTTGCGTATCTTCTTCATTTTTTTCATCAATGCCCTAGCTGCTATCCTAGGTACGTTAATAACTACGGTGTTATCGTGAACATCAACTTGCGCGCCTGGAACCATGCGCTCTATTACTCTCTTTATCTTTTCACTATATGCAGGTGATTGGATACTCCTTACTGGTACTACAACGGTTTGCTCGCCGAACGTGTATATTTCGTATTCTAGCTCGTCTGTTAAGGCATCACGTACCTCGACAACCGGGCGTGCGAGATCGGCCTCGCGTAGACCTGTGGGCAGTTTGACTGTCATTCTTAGGCCATATACTTTTGACACGCTTCCTTTATCGATAAATATTACCGTATCTATTATGCTTGGAAGCATGCCTATGTCTACTCTCCTTATAAATCTCTGTATGGCGTCAATAGGCGAGGTCGCGTGTACTACGCCTATCATTCCTATACCGGCTAGTCTTAGATCGATGTAGAGTTTGAAGTCTTCATCTGTTCTAAGCTCGTCAAACACGGTGTAATCCGGTCTACTCAGAAGGAGTATATCATGGAGCTCGCCTAATTGGGCAAAGCTTTTTGAATACTGTGTTATCTGTGGGGGAAGACTCATATCACGGGGGGATTCTATTGTTTTAACTATTTTACCCTTTGACGCATAGTGCTCGGCGAGTGCTTGAGCAAATGTTGTCTTACCCATACCTGGTGCTCCTGCTATCAGTATTCCTTCAGCTTTTAGCTCTAATCTATGAAGTAGTTTTGATGGTAGCTTATAGTCTTCTAATCGGAGTTTCTTAACTGGTCTCACAGCTGTTATTTCCCATCCCTCGCTTAGTGGGGGCCTTGTTATCACTATACGGTAGTTTCCAAGCTGTATTATTGTTGATCCCTCTCTATCAATTTCTATGAAACCGTCTTGGCGCCTCTTTGCGGCTTCTACTATTTCTCTCGCTATTTTCTCGACCTCTTCTCTACTTAGAGGAGATGATGAAAGCTCTACTAACGCCCAGTTGCCTGGAGTACCCTTCTTGGCGATAATTGGCGCGCCTTCCTTGATGTGCACGCTCATAGTGTTTTCGTCGAAGAATTGTTCTATGTGTAGCTTTTCTAGGCCCGTGACTCTGGGAGGTATGTATATTACGCTCATACCCATGGCCTCGGCGACGAGTGCTTGTACTCTATCCGAGGTGATTAGGGTTGCCCCTACTTCATAGGCGTAGTCGCGTATGAGGGCATCTATAGCCCCGCTCCTAGCCAGTCTTATCTCGTTGATGGAGGGGCGCTGCCCCGCTACCTCAAGCTCTATTATACCTTGCTCGGCGAGCTTGCGTAGTTTCTTTACTTCCTCTAATCCAGCATAACCAGTCGCTCTTCCTTGGTTGGCCTGGTTTTCTAGCTCTGATAGAACTGCCTTGTGTATTATTATTTTCCCGCTAATACGTCCCTCTTCAACTAGTTTGGAAACTATACCCTCTATAAGGACGCTAGTATCCGGTACATAGATGGGAGTAATAGTTGTACCTGTTATATTCACGGCGCTATCGCATCCCCCATAATTCTCGTTGGAGAACGGTATACCATTCTTTTTTGTTTTTCTCGCCATAGGCTGGAATACCTTCAGTTGACCCCCACATCGCCATTATGCACTAGGATCACCATATGGGGCCACCTATGCCTCAAGTGAGGCTACAAGTAGAAAAACTCGCGTCAACACTCATCGCACTAGGCCTTATATATGTATCAGTGGATCAGCTAGCCAGATTGTTGGGGGTTTCAACGAAGACCGCTGGACGTATACTTGCCGAGATGCAGAGACGAGGCTTGGTCCAAAAATGGAGCAGGAGAACATATAAGCTTCATATAGCTCAGCTTGTGCCTGGTGAAGAAGAGGCTTGGCAAAGCCGCGCAAACTAATACTAGTTACTGCACCACATCACCCACAGCATAAATTATGGCTACAACTAGTAGATGAGATAGCTAAAGAGAGAAACCTTGAGAAAGAGGTTAGAATAGAAGACTACGTCCTCCTAGTAGAGCACGGCGACACCGACGAACTGGGAATGGCTTGGCTACCCCAATTACTCGTAGAACTAGATAATGGCGAGATAAAGCTACTACTCTCCCGCCTACCCCTCGATGAAAATCTTCAACCAAGCATAGAGCTAGCTAAAAAAGAGATACTGAGAAAGCTAGACGAGCTCAAATAATTAAATAATTACTGAGGATGGATAAAACACTGCGTGGAGATACCATGGTAATACTAGTTCCATTTGTACCAACACCGCTTTTTGTAGTGCGAAAAATGCTTGAACTAGCTGGCGCAGATAGAAACGATACGGTTTACGACCTGGGCTGCGGCGACGGAAGAATACCAATTGTAGCTGTTCGCGAATTTAATGTACGCAAAGCAGTATGCGTTGAGATTAGAGAAGACTTAGCTAAGCAAGCAAAGGAAAACATAAGGAAACTAGGATTACAGGATCGAATCAAAGTCATAAACTATGACATGTTCTATGTAGATGTAAGCGAGGCATCACTAGTTACCCTCTTCTTATTGACAAGCATAAACGATATGCTAGCGAAGAAACTAACAACAGAGCTTAGTGACGGTGCTAGGATAGTTTCGCACGAATTTAAAATAACTAGATGGAGACCTTTAATATTCTCAACCGTAAATGATGGACGGGTATCACATAATATATATGTATATATTAAGGGCTTCTCTGATACTTAATGTCAGCCTTAAAATTTAAAAGGATATAAAATAAAGCTTAATCAATGGTGATTAATATAAGAATTGTCATCCTGCGGGCAGACGAAGGAAAAATAACCAGTAAAGAAGTAGTTGAAAAACCCTACGAGGACGTAGCAAAAGATGTGGCAACAAAGGCGCTCAAAGAATGGAATCCCCAAAACAGCGATTTCACAGCAATACGTACCAAGTTCGAGGCCAGATACAAGCTACCCATAAACCCCGAGTTATATGATGCACTACAAGAGCTTAACTTAGAGATGTTTAGGGAAGGAAATGAACTTGTGGTAAACATACCCGTGCTTACAATAAGTTTCGACAACGCGTGGCTAGGCGACTCCTATTTAGATAAAAGAATGTACCTTATAGCACCCTACATAGACGAAGACTCAGTAAAACAACTTGAAGAATACCTAGCTGACGCTACAAAAGAACCTAAGAAAATAGAACAGCAAGCTCCAGAACTCACACTAGGCGAGGAAGAACTCCAAAGACTAGAAGAAGGCCTTGCCGAGCTAGAAGAGAAGCCAAGAAAAGGAAGAAAACGAAAAAGAAAAAGCAAATAACCCTTCTAAATCACTATTTTAGCCCAAGAAACGCCTCAAGTCTCGAGGCACCAATTACCTCATCCCAGCTCATGTTTATAGCTAACAACAATTGCTCAAATACACCCTTCATGCTTTCAACATACTTCTCGACATCAACCTCCGTTAAACGAGCCAACTGAATAGGCTTTACACCCTCCTTGCCTTTCACTTTTACAAACGATATAATATCGCCTGGAAGAACCTGCACACCCGCCTGGATAAGTTGCCGAGCTGCTTTAACATGTTGCGGAGTATTCTTAGTATATTCGTGGACGTGCTTATTTAGCGCCATTTTTATCGCTAACTCGTCCAAGTTGTATTCTAAGTCCTTGAGCCCCTTGTACATCAATCTGAGCCTTTCCCTAATATAGTTACGAACCTTTATGAAATCCTCTGCTGTTTTCACAGAACTAATTATCTTTATTATCTCACTAAACTCTTTCTTAAGAAACTCTGGTGTATTCCGCTTCTTCGCTACCAAGCCTTTCACATCAACGCTGCCATCCTCATAAACACCTATATAGTTCTTCTTTAGGCCACTAAATGTCACAAACCGGTATATCTTATCCACCTCGAGATCAAGGCCAAAATTCTCCTCAACATACTCCTGCAATCTTCTAAGACTATTATTATCCGGATTCCACAGGAATAACGAATCCGTATCACCATATAGTACTCTGAGCCCGAGCTCGGAAGCCTTCTCTAACGTCTGCTTAATAGTATACCTCCCGATAGCCGTAACACTCTCAGCTACAGGTGGCGCATAAAACGGGAAAGACGACGCGCCAAAAACCCCGTAGCTAGCATTTATATAGACTTTCATTGCAGCTTGAACAGTGTTATACCATTCCCTCTTCTCACTGGGAAGCGACTTATCCTTGGCCTTCTTTTTATATATCTTAACGCGGTAATCTCTTAGAAGACCAACTATCTGAGAAGTTAGACCACGTATACTCATACAAACTCTATGCCCTACACCAGGCACCTCGACAAGATCTGAATTAGGACAGTATACTGGGTTAACAGTCTCGTAACTGAGGTTCCACTTCTTGATTATACTAGGGTATAGACTAGCAAAATCAAGAACAACAACATTGAAGAATACCCCGCTTGCAGGATCCAGGACAATGGCACCTTGGTATTTCTTCCCCTTTATTATAGCCTCGGACTTAGTACTTCCTTTGAGTTTGATTATTTCATCCCTAGTTGGGATAAGGTAGCCACGCCTTCTATGCTCCCAGTAGAACAAACTCTTTATCCACGCAGAGACCTGGCTACGAGTAACATCCTCTATAGGTAGTTTTGATATACGCATCAAGAGGATGATTAGGGTCCATACAAGGTTGTTGTTAAAACGTGTTAAAGCTAGTGTAAGGTAAGCGTCTCTAGCGTTATACCGGATTAGCTCAAGCATGGATAAGTCACTTATGGAAGATTCTACCTCGACCTTGTGCTCGCCGAGCAGCGCTGATGCTATTGCGTCCAAAGTAAACTCCTTGTATGAGTTGCCGAAAGCGTATGCCTGGATGGCTTTTATGTTAAAGAACTGATATAAATCTATATGAACACCGTATTTTAGGGATACATAGTTTTTAGTTATCTTAAAAGGCATATACTCTTTACCTATACCCAGCCGAAGAGCACGCATATATAAATAAGGGAAGTCGAAGTGATCCCCATTAAAACTTATCACTATAGGATAATTAGCTAATATGCGAAAAGTCTCAAGTATTAAGGATCTCTCATCATCAAATATCTCTATGTGCAAATTATCAGGAAGCTTATCCCTAAGAACCCCCGGCTGAAGCCCTGGACGAGCAAGAACAAAAACTGCTTGACTACCATCTTCAAAAGCAAATGCAACACTTATTATAGGATAAGCGGCCGTTTTAGGATCAGGTACACGCCCCTTAAACGGTGTAAAGACCTCAATATCAACAGCTACTCTACGCGGCTTAGGCGGAGCTGACTCGAATATAGGAAGCCACTCTATTGCAAGCTTAATAGTATCTTCATCCTCGTCTCGAAAGACCTCCCGTATCCTGGAGGCATCTCCACCGCTTTCTTCAATAAGCTTGTCTAGGCGATTATTTCTAACCCTATACTTCATTCCAGGTATAAGCCCATAATCATATATGTAGTTATGATGAAACTTTATATTCGCCTCCCAGGCACGTGGCACCTTGTCTCTAAGCACCCTTACTACATCAGGCGTCTTAACAACTATTCGCGTAACCTCCCTTTTCTGCCAACGCAATAAATCAAACTTCTCAACAACCTCGACATGCTCAAAACCCTTATGCCTAATAACCTCAGGTATTTCTCGCAACTTATCGGGCGGGATATCGGTCAGAAAATACGGTTTATACCCGG
>JALSNP010000041.1 GCA_026986935.1 Pyrodictiaceae archaeon
AGCAGCTACACCGGCGATAATGACTACTATAACGACTACTGCAGCTATTAATGCTGTTTTTGCCATCTCCTAGCCCCTCCTTTTTCCTACTCACTTATAATACTCCGTGACAATAGGGTGACGAAACCTAGGTAAAAAACATGTTCCAGTAATGTACTATGCTTATGTCTTCACCGCTCTTATGCAGACAAAGCCGTGACGAGGACTCGGCTTTTCGGGGGCCTCGTATCGTGGTCTCTCCCAAGGCTTGTAGCTCAGAGTTGCTTTCTCCTCAACGATGTTAAAACCAGCCTCTATAAGAATCCTATGAACCTCGCTAATTCCGTAGAAGCGAGCATACCTGTAGAAAGGTGACATGCTCCTCCTCTCGGAGTAGTATACGCCCCACGGCGACTCCCTTGGCACTATGCACGTGATCAACGAGCCCTTGTCTCTAAGCACCCTACGAGCCTCTAGTAGTAGGTCTATTGGCTCGTCAACGAAGCAGAGCGTGACAATAATCAATACTGCATCAACCGAACTGCTCCTAATTGGTAAATGCTCGCCAACACCCTGTACGCTATCCACGCCCCTTTTTCTGGAGATAGCTAGCATGTTCCTAGCAGGGTCTATGTTTACACAATTTGTCTCCGCAGAGAAGAAACCCGTGCCACCACCTACCTCAACGCAGACACGTATACTACGCGGCAGAATCTCCTTGACTAAGCGGAGCTCGTTAAGAGCAGTGACCTTGTTCCTCACATACCATTTATCGTAACGCTCCGCAAATTTGTCGAAAATAATGAAAACCGTTGCTCTCACCCGAGTACCTGGTTCTGGATAGGTCTTGGAAAATTGCTTGAATGCTCTAATACAACGTATAGGACGCTGTGCTGGAGGGGCTTCGCCGGCAAGCGGTGTTAACCCATGGTGTTTGGATATAATGCATTATATGTTATAGTGGCTGCTACCATATCGTTTCTAGCGTCACTTGTGACGACCAGCGCATGGATAAGAGTAGCATATAGCCGCGGTCTTGTGGGCAGGGATATGAATAAGCCAGGTGATAGGAGAGTAGCTGAAGCTGGGGGTATGTGGGCTCTCGTAAGCGGAAGCTTCGGCGTGATGACGCTAATTGCTCTCTATCGTTACCTCGCTAACACGTATTATCATGTTGCGGAGAGCTTCGCCCTCGTAGCATTGCTGCTATTAGCAGCACTACTAGGCTTCCTCGACGACCTACTGGGTTGGAAGAAGGGGCTCCCAAGATGGCAGAGAATAATATTTATGGCACCAGTATCGCTCCCCCTCGTCGTCATAAAGGCCGGTGTTTCACGGATATCACTACCAGTTATAGGTGTTGTTAACCTGGGGCTATTGTACCCCCTTGTCGCGGTCCCCGTCGGCGTGCTCGGCGCCGCTAACGCTTTTAACATGATAGCTGGGTACAACGGTCTTGAAGCCACTATGGCTCTCCTATTATCTGTCTCACTAGCGGTGTTTGCAGCCATCAAGGGCTTATCCCTAGTACTAACTCTATCTGTTATAATGGCTTCATCCGTTCTAGGCTTCCTCGTGTTCAACAAGTACCCAGCGAGAGTATTTCCCGGAAACACTTTCACGTATGGTTTCGGAGCATATTATGCGGCTCTCGTGATACTCGGTAACATGGAGAAAGCTGGGCTAGGATTCTTCACACTATACTTTATCGAGTTCGCCCTATTTATCAGAGGACTTGTTAACGGTGTTTACAAAGAGAACTTCGCTAAAGTACTCCCCGACGGGAGCCTCGTAGAGCCCTATGATAAGATATATAGTCTCACACATTTAGCTATCCGTGTTCTTAGGAGGCTACGTGGACGCGCCACGGAGCCAGGAGTGGTGGCCTTCATAGCCATTCTTCAATGCATCGTCTCCGCAATAGTTATAGCAGTATATGCTACCCGGTGAGAATATTGAGGCTTCTCATACGTGGATGCGGGGAAGTCGGGGGAGAGATCACCCCAGCCCCTTCTCTCTGGAGTAGTATAACAACCCTCCTTGCCGCAGCGGCTCTAGGCGGAGCCGAGGTAGTGGAGATAGATACTCTGAATCAATGCATAAGCAATGTTCTGAGGCTTCTTAGGCTCCTAGGATACAACGTGGATAAGATATCAACAACCAGGCTGATAATAAGGGGTGAAGAGGAGTTAACGAGACCTCTTATAGCCCGTTTAAACCTCGATTGCGGACTGCTTGTAGCTGGGCCGCTATCAGTATTCTTTGCTCTCAACGCGCCGCCGGGGTCAAGGCTTATACTGAGTGCACGCGGCTCAGAATATATTTTATCTATAGAGCCCCGTGAGCTTAAGGAACTACTCTCCATGATTGGCGCGCGCGTATGGAGTACGCACAGTGTTTCCCAGTACCTAGTTATTGAGAAAAGAGCCGCCCCTATCCCCCGCGTGCTCCGGGTCACAACGCCTAATGCTGCCCTAATAGCTTCGCTACTAGTTGCATTACCGGGCCCTATGCCCTCTAGACCGCCACTAGTAAGGCTCATAGCTCCACAACTCTATGCACGGGAGAGACTGCGCTATGTAGAGGCATTGTTAGCTAGTACTGGTCTAGATGTGAGCATAGGCTCTGAGAGCATACGGTTAGAGAGAACCAGCACCAAGAGTAATAGGTTGAAACCTCTTCCCGGAGTCGCGGAGACGCTTACCATACTATCGTACGCGGCCCCCTGCGATGTCTCTAAAATAGTTATAAAGACCGCAGCTCTCAGTAATGATCAACTACAGGAGCTACAATACCTCGTAAAGCTAATAGGCTATGATGCCGAGGCGTACAGCGATAGGCTCGAGTTATCAAAGTCGAGCCCAAAAACAATCGTGTATAACACGGAGCAAGTACCCGAACTAGCTATACCTCTTATAATCAACGCGTTCAGAGTAGGAGGCAGCGCGGTTTCAGGGCTAAGACCAAGTATCTCTGAAGGCTTAGTATCAAGACACATCGAGAGCGTGGGGAAAACATTCGGGGCCGAAGCCTACCTTGAAGAGGATGAGAGGCTCCGCGTCCTAAAACCCCTCGAAAAGGGTGGAGAATCAACTATGTCGTGTAGAGGCCTTGACCCC
>JALSNP010000042.1 GCA_026986935.1 Pyrodictiaceae archaeon
GCTTTCCCAGCTCTTCTTGTCCTTTCGCGCGTAGGAGATGGATTCTCTTCTTCCATGGTCTGAACAATTACTTTAACACGGGTTAAAGATATAAGTTCTTGTTAGTTCTCCAAGACTCGTGGAGAACAGTCGTTAAGAGGTGTAACCACGCGTGGCTGAGCTGGAAGAGGTGCGCTTCCTCATAGGCGGCGCCCAGGGCACTGGGCTTGAGACCGCTGCACAGGTTCTCACAACAGCTTATGCTTCCCAGGGGTACCGTGTCTACTCGTTCAGAGAGTACTACTCCAATATCAAGGGGAGGCACTCCTACATAGGCGTGCGAGTCAATAGCGAGAAGCAGCCAATGGCTCCTAGGGCTAGCTACCATGTAATCGCCGCTATGGATGCTGAGACTGTCTTCATGCACATAGAGGATGCCGGTAAAGGGACCTTCTTTCTATACAACTCCGATCTAGCCAGTAGGAGCCTCACCGGGCTGCCAGCGATCGAGGAGGAGACCAAGCACTATATCCGAGAAATACTGAGGAGGCACGGATACGAGGAGAGTGTTAGCGAGGCTATACGCTTCATAGAAGAAGTTAAGGGGGCAAAGCCTATCCCTCTTAGCTTCAACGAGGTCTTAGCCAGCTTCGCTGAGAAGCGTGGAATAAAAATATTTGCTGCGAGGCGGTACGCGAACACTATATTGATCACAGTAATAGCCATAATGACTGGGCTCGGGCTAGAGAAGCTGCGCAAAGGTTTCGAGAGAAGATTTAGCACCCGCCTAAGACTCGTCGAGGACAACATGGCTTTAGCAGAAGTTGTTGCTGAGAGACTTAGCGGTTTCAGCGGAAAGCTTCCCTTGAAAAAACCTAAGCGGAGACCACGTAGGCTACTCGTTGTTAGCGGGAACGACGCCGTCGCTATGGGCAAGATTGTTGCCGGTATGAGATTCCAATCCTACTACCCCATAACACCGGCCCAGGATGAGAGCTTCATGCTTGAGAGCATCGAAGCGCTCGAAGCCGGGACGGAGTCGCTCGGAGGAGTAGTGGTGCTCCAGACAGAGGACGAGATAGCTGCAATCTCTGCAGCGATTGGCGCCGCCCTAGCGGGCGCGAGGGCAGCCACAGCTACCAGTGGACCAGGCTTCGACCTCATGGTCGAGGCCCTTGGATGGGCGGGGATGAACGAGGTCCCATTAGTGGTTACTCTTTACCAGCGAGGAGGCCCCTCAACAGGGTTGCCCACAAGGGGGCAACAAGCGGACCTACTTGACGCGTTGTTCGCTAGTCATGGAGAGTTCCCGAGGATAATAATTGCTAGTGGTGATCACGAGGAGGCTCTTAGAGACGCTGTAACCGCGTTCAACCTCGCTGAGCGCTACCAGACGCCAGTGATACACGTATTGGACAAGTTCATAGCTAATAGCATTGTTACGATGGATCCCCCTATTACTGAGAGCTTCGAGATAGATAGGGGCGCCGTGATAGAGAAGCCTAGTGAGGGCTACAAGCGCTTCGACCTATCATCCCCGGTCTCGCCCCGCGTATTCCTCGGCACACCTGGGACAGTGGTCTGGTATACTGGGGATGAGCACAACGAGGTGGGGCACATATCAGAGGACAAGGTTAATCGTAGACTGATGTACGAGAAGAGGATGAAGAAACTAGAGATAGCTTCACGCGAGATACCGGAAGAGGATAGAGCAATACTCTACGGCGAGGGGGGAGACTACCTACTCGTTGGCTGGGGGAGCGTTAAAGGAGCAGCCATAGAGGCGTTGAAGATCCTCAGGGAGGAGAGAGGCCTAGAGGGAGCATACCTTCACGTGAGGATGATGGAGCCGTTCCCAGCAAACCTTGTATCAAAGATAATCAGCGAGTATGGCGCCGAGAGAGTCATAGATGTTGAGAACAACTATACGGGGCAACTAGCCCGGGTAATCGCTATGAACACTGGTATTCGTATCAGAAAACGCGTCCTGAAATGGACTGGGCGCCCCATTTACGTGGATGAGCTCGTACACGCGGTTCCCCGTATCCTAGGTGGTGAAGAACAAGTGGAGGTGCTCGACTATGGCATCTAAACGCGCCCAAGTATTCGACTCCGGGGAGTGGATCGACTGGTGCCCCGGCTGCGGCAACTTCGGAATAGTAACAGCTCTACGAAACGCCTTAGCGGAGCTAGGGCTTGAGCCCCACCAGGTAGTGATAGTCTCTGGTATCGGGTGTAGCGGGAAAACACCGCACTACATCAACACCTACGGGGTGCACACGCTACATGGGAGAGCGATACCCTTCGCTACTGGGATCAAGCTAGCGAACCCAGAGCTAACAGTCATCGTCAGTGGCGGAGACGGCGACCTACTAGGCATAGGCGCAGGCCACTTCGTCGCCCTAGGTAGGAGAAACCTCGACATAACGGTGCTTATACACGATAACCAGGTCTATGGGTTAACAAAGGGACAGGCTTCACCAACCCTACCCTATGGCGTGAAGACCAAGGCGCTGCCCAAGCCCAATCTCCAAGACCCTGTTAACCCATTGATGCTCGCCCTCGCGTCAGGGTACACGTTCGTGGCCAGAGCGTTCTCGATGGACGTGGAGCATCTGAAGAACATAATAGTAGAGGCTGTAAAGCACCCCGGGGCCGCCGTCATTGATATACTGCAGCCATGTGTGACCTATAACGATGTATACACTACGCAATGGTACCGAGAACACATCTACTACCTAGAGAAGGAGCCAGGCTGGGACCCAGTGGTGAGAGATAGCTCCGAGCGCCCAGAGAAACTCGCAAAAGCCATGATCAAGGCCATGGAGTGGGGCGAGAGAGTACCAGTAGGCATCCTATACCGGGACACAACCAAGCCCACCCTGGAGGAGAGAATAGAGAAACGCATACCGGGTTACAGGAAAGCTCCTCCAGCTAAGCAGAGGATAGAGGTACAGGGAAGACCCCTAATTAATAGCAAGTACTTTGAGCAACTATTCCGCCGATACCTAGTAGATGTTGAGGAACAGTAATCCCTCCGCGACTATACGCGTCTAGCCCCCATACTCTCTTCCCTAACAACGTTTCATTATTTTTACAAATAGCTCGTTCTGGCCCCAAGGAGGGGTTCTCATGGAGTACAGTGTTCTTGGGCGGACAGGTATACGGGTCTCGAGAATAGGCTTTGGCGTCTACAGCGTCACTGGGATGTACGGGCACGTTCCAGAGGATGAAGCGCTGGAGCTGCTGAGGCTAGCGGATAGGCTAGGCATAAACTTCTACGACACCGCTGACGTCTATGGGAACGGGTATGGTGAGGAAATCCTTTGCAAGGCCTTCGGGGAGCGAGGAATGCAGAGAATAGTGGTAGCGACTAAGATAGGCTACGACTTCTATAGCGGGGAGACCCCGCCTCCGAGAAGGTATGATGAGGACTACCTACTATACGCCGTGGAGAAGAGCTCTGAGAGACTATGCAAAAAACCCATAGACATAGTACAGATACATAACCCGCCGCTCAGCGCGCTAAGAAGCAAGGAGTTTTGGAAAACGGTTGAGAAGATAAGCGAGGAGGGCTATGCAAAAGCCCTAGGAATAGCACTAGGCCCCGAGACAGATGTCCTCGAGCACGCTCTTATAGCGATTAGTCATAGCGACTTAGTGAGCGTTATCCAGTTCGTATACAATATGTTAGAGCAGGAGCCAGGCGCGACGATAGCTAGGCTCGCGAAAAACAAGGGAATAGGGACTATTTCACGCGTCCCCCACGCAGGCGGCGTACTGGATGAAAGCATAGGGGTCAAGGACATAGCTAAAATAAGTGATCACAGAGCCTTAAGAAGAAGGGGCTGGTACGAATGGGCTCTCGAAACCTACCTTGAAATGAAGAAAGTAGTTGATCGCCTCCCTGGAACACCGGGCCAGAGAGCCATACGATTCATACTTGATAGTGCCCCCATAGACTCGGTAATCATCATAGCTAACAACATGGACAGGTTAAAAGAATACGTGGATGCACTAAGACTACCAAGCCTAAGCAAAGACATAGTCACAGAGCTAGCCAGGATATATATGTCCAGGATACATAGCAGCCCCGAGAAACCCGCCAAAAGCCTAGAATACATAGGGCTTATCCCCCGCCTAGCGGCTCACGACTAAGGCTAGGGAGCGACACACTTATTTATTAGCAATATCTTTCATAGCACTATCAATGTTTAATAACATTGTTAATAAAAGAGTATGCGGCGAGAGGGTGCTTAGCATCCTTTTTATAGCCCGAGTGATCACAGAATATATATCTGATAGGCTCTTTGAGTGTGTATCACTATGCCTAGCCTGGGCTCATCTTACTCATCTATAGGTAAGTCTGTGCGTCTAAGCAGAATACTTGATGAAAGAGGTACCTTAGTCTTTGCTTTTGATCACTGGTTTGAACATGGCCCAAGCGATTTTAGCGCTGATAGGCTTGACCCAAGAACTATACTAGAGAAGGTAGTAGGCGCTGGTGTAGACGCAGTTATGCTCACACCGGGAGATGCTAGGCTCTTTGCCGATATTTGGGCAGGTAGAACCGCGCTCATAGTTAAGGTAACTGGCAAGACTAGTCTGAGGCCTGAGAGGGAGAGACTTTTGCAAAGCCCTATAGGCTCTGTTGAAGACGCTGTGCGGCTTGGCGCTGACGCGGTTGCTGCTACAGTGTATTGGGGCAGCCCTATGGAGGATGTTATGCTTGAACGCTGGATAGCTATTAGAGAAGCTGCCGAGATGTACGGGCTACCAGTTCTACAGCTCGCTTACCCCCGTGGCCCGAGTATTAGGAATCGCTATGAACTAGATATAGTGCTGTATGGTGTTAGAGCTGCTGTCCAGGTAGGCGCTGATCTCATAAAGACGTATTATACTGGGAGCCAGGCTAGCTTCGCCAAGGTTGTCGAGGCGGCAAGCGGTATCCCAGTAATGATGAGCGGCGGCCCCAAGCGAGAAAAGATGGTGGATTTTCTACGTGATCTCAAAGCTGTTAGAGAGGCTGGAGCAATCGGGGCCGTTGTTGGTAGAAACATATTCCAATCCAGGGATATAGAGCGGGCTACACAACTATGCAAGGCTGTACTTACGGGAAGGGCCAGCCCCGAGGATGCGGCGGAGGGCCTATTATGAGCGATCTTGACGTTGTTGCTGTAGGCCACGCCCTAGTCGATATAAGGATAATTGTTGACAAGTTTCCAGGCCCTGACGAGGAAGCCGAGATTAGGGAGGAGAGCCGTGGATCAGGAGGCTCAGCGGTCAACGTTGCTATAGATGTTTCCAGGCTAGATGGGAGGAGCGGAATTATCGCGAAAATAGGTTTCGACTCTTTTGGGAGAATAGTGTTTGACGAGCTCTGGAGGAATCGCGTTGATGTACGTGGGCTAAGAATAAGCCCCGAGGGCTCGACAGGGTTTAGCCTAGTAGTCATAACCCGCGACGGTGATATAGCTATTTACGGCTCCAAAGGCGTAGCCGATGATCTAAGACCAGAAGAACTCGACATAGAGCTAATAAGTAATACCCGCTCAATTCATATAGCTAGTCTACGCCTCGACACGTCACTAGTAGCGGCAAAGCATGCTAGGGAGAGAGGCGTTCTAGTATCATGGGACCCTGGTAGGAGACTATCAAAACTAGGTCTACAGAGAGTAAGCAAGCTACTCTCATTCGTTGACATAGTCTTCCTTAACAGCGAAGAAGCATATGCCCTAACAGGGCAAGATCCGCTGAACGCCGCCAAGCTAATAGCTAGCCGCGGCCCACGCCACGTCGTAGTGAAAATGGGGAAAGAAGGAGCACTCTACTATGGAGACGAAGGCATAAGGCGAATACCCGCGCACAGCCCCGAAAGAGTAGTAGACACAACAGGGGCTGGTGATGCATTCGCAGCAGCTACTCTATTAAAGCTAGTTAGAGGAGCCAGCATATACGAGGCATTATCATATGGTTCCCTTATTGCAGCTCTCAAGGTATCAAGGCTCGGATCACACAATATACCAGGCAAAGAAGACATAAGCTAATACGGCTCCCTAACACTGTTTCTCCCCCTTAAAATCAACTCCTAATGCTTGTATCATTACCTCCTTGGACCCTACACGCATCTATGGCCAGTACAAGTCTTGTTAACTCTCTAGGGGAAGCACATTAATAACCTAGATTTATATACTTATAGCCATAAGTTCTATGATTTAGAAATCATCTTTATTTAGAAAAATAGAATCTCATTTAAACCATTTTATCGGTATCTCCGCGTCACACATAGAGGTAGTTTTGCCCGTCTTTGTATAGTAAATCTAGTTTTCTTTCAATTCATTGGGATTGGTTAACATAAAATATTTAAAGAATTCAAAAAGTTTTATACTTTTATTATCTAATATATAAATGGAGAATAAAGCTAGATTTTTATGAAACCCCCTCTCGTAAGAAGAGATGTGCTCAGTAGACCCATAAGAGGCTTTTAAGAACTCCTTGGTGAAGTACCCCCAGAGAAGGCCACATGGTACCTCCGGGATAGACTATGAGATATGCATAGACTGTAGACCATGCTTTCTAACACGTAGCGATATAGAGTTGTTTACGACTGGGACCCCGAAAGGAATGAGACCTTTGGTCGCAAGGCCGTATAACTGCATGATTTGGCGCGATACACGTGGTCGAGCATGAAACCATGCCTTGGGGCGTTTATGTGGCGGGCCCGCCGGGATTAGGGACCCGGGACCACTGCGGCTCCGGAGGCTGGCACTTATAAAGAAATGTCCCATAAGTTTATGGCAAACTGGGGCACTTAGGTAAAGAATTAATACCTATTGTCTAGATAAGTGGGACGGTTGAATTATGAGTATGTTATCATAATTCTTGTCTGAATTCTATCTACTGTAAGGTGGGGTAAGCAGGGTTAATAGCTACTAAAGAAATAGATTACTATGGGAAGGCTGAGGATCGGTTAGTAGTTTGCTCAATAGAGGTGATGGATATGGGTGATCTCTTGGAGAGGATTGTGCGTGATCCGCATGTGATGGCTGGTAAGCCGGTGATTCGTGGAACGAGGATAACTGTTGACATGATACTCGAGCTCTTAGCTTCTGGTATGAAGCCTGAAGAGATTGCCGAGGACTATAGAATAAGCCTCGATGATATCCGTGCAGCATTACTCTACGCCGCCAAGGTTCTCGGTAGAGAGGAGGTAATAGTTGAAGCGAGAACTTAAGGTTCTCCTCGACGAGAACATAGGGCTAAGGGCATATTACGAGCTCAGGAACCGAGGCTACCACGTACAATCTGTGCTGATGGAGCGTAGAGGAATCTCTGACGAAGAAGTTATAAGAATTGCTATTGAACGTGACAAGATAATAGTAACTATGGACAAGGATTTCGGTTATCTTGCCCAAGCATACAATCCGCCCGGGATAGTCATTTTAAGGCTAAAAGACCCGAGAATACCAAATAGGATTAGAGCAATTTTAAGAGCATTAAGCCTTGGAGACCAACTATACGGCCACGTAATAATAGTAACCGAGACAAGAATAAGGAAACGACCAATAACGCCATAGAGACCGAGCAACCAGCTAGACTTCCAAAAGAGCCGCAACGCAAAAGCCTAACGAATGAGCTGGTGTTTTTAGTGTTCCTTGACGGTGTTAGTTCTTTTACCTTATTGTTCAATCCAAGTAAGCTTCTAATGATTCTTATTTGCTTCTTAGCTGATAGCCCGTCTAGGATTAGCTTTAAGTGCAGTCGTTGTTGAATACGAGTTTATCGGCTTCAAAGTATTAATTGTAAACCGTTAGCCTCTAGACCCTATCTCTTTGACTACTGTGACTAAATTGTAGGCTACACGGAGTATCCTTATGCCGAGATTGTTATAATAAATCCACCTAGATTGAAACCTATATGTGTAGTTATGGCGGGTAGCAGGGATTTTGTTCTTTTACGTAGATAACCTGCTAGTATACTCATTACGAACGCTGTGCCGATGACATAGACTTGTTGGATTATTGGTGCTGCAGAGAACGGTATTATATGTGTAAGTGAGAAGAGGAAAGCACTTATGGTTATTGCTATCCATGGACCTATTCTTTTTCAAGCATGTAACCGAGTAAGAGACTTCTGAATAAAGTTTCTTCGCCTATTGGAGCTAAAGCAAATGCTAATAGAGGATACCAGACATGGTTTTTCTCAATACCTGGTATCGGGGGCTTGAGCCCCTCCATATTAGCCGTATGTAGCTCTGCATACGCTATTAGAACCGCAATAACCGTTGATAGGAGAAGCGCCATAAGTACATCTGTAAGGTTAGCAGTGCTAAAACCTATAAGATTGAGTCCACGTCTTAAAATAACTTTTGTTGTAGCCATAGATAATATTACAAAGAATAGCTGTATGAGTACAGCACTAAGAATTGAATTATGAGTGACAATAAATGTTATAGCACCAATGACAGTGCTAGGTATAAAGACAATTAACCACAGTATTAAGCTCTAATAATGGTGAAAAGTCTGTGGTCCCACATGGTGCTTTCACCCTTTCTGCTTGTACGCTAAACCTGAATAATAGTAGGTGTATGATATAGGTGTTTTTATCCATAGCTTCGTGCAGTTCAATGGTGTTTCTTCGTGTACTCCATGTATTTTCCTCCCTAGTAGGCGATATTGTTCCAGTACAGTGTACATGCAACAAACAAAAGTGGTATTGCTGGTATTAAATTTATTTACTATGTTACAGCGTCAACGTAAGTTTAGGGTATGTAGCTAGATACGTAGTAGGACCTATCACGTGTGAGTTACAGTGTTTATTAGCCAGTGGAATGTTACACTGCATCCTATCCCTATTTTCAGCCTTAGTACAGCCAATAGGATGCCGAAGAGGGAGGCAGTAGCTATTGCTTCCCAGCTCCACAGGTGGCTTAAGCCGAATACTACTGATTGTGTTATGACAGCTTTCCTCAGACCAAACCTATCTATTAGTGCATCGAGTAGAAGTCCTCTATAGATAACCTCATATACTAAAGGTGACCGAGGTTAGGAGCATCACATGCAGATCTAGTTTGCCCTTGAAGAAGTATATAAGCACTACTACGGGTAAAGCTAGTAGAAGACGTAGGAGTAAATTCTTTTGAGAAACCTCCCCCTTATACCTCTCTTTCAGAACCCTAAGCGCCCAAGCAACCCAGACATAATATAGTGCTACATAAGTTAAAGGGGGCAAGCTCAATATGCTTAAGAAGGTATTTCCAACTCGAGACATAGGGTCATATGGAGAGAGCTAAAGCTTTCCAGGCTGTCCATAACACGCAAAGAAGTAGGACGAACATAAGCCTATTCACATTCCCCAGAACAACCCTATAAATTTAAGTGATATAAAAACTGCGCTTACCTTTTCAGGAATAAAACTAAGGTACTGGTAAAGCCCATACAACATTTGGTTAGAGCTACTATCAGGAAGTGCTCATACTCAAACATTGCATGTAGCCAGCTTGAACTATGCGACAGTAGCTGAACTCGGTTATATCAAGGAGTTTGCAAGCATGGCGGGCCCGCCGGGATTTGAACCCGGGACCTCCGGCTCCGGAGGCCGGCGCTCTATCCTGGCTGAGCTACGGGCCCATCCTAGTCCGGTTTTCCTGGTCTCGGCGGGCCTCCGCCGTGTTGGTTTCGTTATTTTTATGTTCTAGGTCTTATTAAGGTCTCCCTGGTTATAGCTCAATAAGTTCTTTTAGTGGGGCCTATGTTTCTTGTTTTGTGCTCTTCTCCAGGCGAGTACTCCTCTTCGTGTAATGGTTTCTGCTCTTCCCATGTGTTTTAGGGCTAGTAGGAGTGCTCTCACGGTTGGTGATAGGGCTGAGTATGCGCGCTTGCTATGTGAGAGGCCGAGGGTTTCTGCTATGCGTGCGACGACTTCGTCGGTGTAGATTGGCTGCTCGTCGGGTCTTGGTAGGTTTTTCTCTACGAGGCTTAGGGACTCCTGTATTTTTGAGAGGTTTCTGTCTACTAGTTTGAGGAGCTCCCGTTTACCTGTGGCGGGTTCTCCGTGTCCTGGTACGAGTATGTCCGCGTTGAGGCTCTTTATCTTGTTGAGGCTTCCTTCTAGCCATATTGTGCTCGTGTGGTAGGGTAGTGGGTTTTTCTCGAGGTAATCGTGTCCTAGAACCGTGTCTCCCGCTACAAGTATGCGTGGGTCACTGGTCTCCACTAGGTAGACTAGGTGGCCGGGGGTGTGCCCGGGGGCTGCTATAGCCTCTATGCTATCGTTTATCCTCCCGGGCTCTAGCGGGGTATCGACTCGTACGCCTTTGCCGATGAAGTACCTGGTTACTAGTTTCTCGTCTATGGGGCCGGCCCAGCCTATTGTGGCCATCTGGTTGATTGCCGGGTTCTCGATTAGGGGTATGCAGTGCCTCGGCGCGGCGACGAGGAGCCCCATTGATTTGTACTCGTGCGCGTATCGGAAGTGGTCAGCGTGGCCATGGGTTATGAGGAGGAGGCGTGGTTTTACCTGGATATGGACTGGGGGCAGGGAGGCGTCTATAGCCGTATGGTCTACTATCACCATGTTTGTCTCCATGTCTCCTACGCAGAGGAGCGAGTTGTTGGAGAGCTTGCTGCAACGATCTTTCATATCGGCTGCGCCTCCTAGAGGGCGCGGATAGTGTTATTGGGTACTAGCGGCTACATTGTTTAGCCAAGAGACTGGCTAGGGGTAGAAAAGCTTTCCCAATAGGGGGTGCGCTGCTCTTGCCCCGTGGAGACATTGTTGGTTGCTTGGTCCGTTTTAACAAGGTCTTGATGGGTGATACGCCTATACCATATAGCTTTGAGTGCACTACTAGTGTGGAGGATGTAGAGAGGTACGAGGATATCGAATGGGTTGCTGGCGCGGCTGTAGAGGCCTTATCCGATACTGTTGGCGCTGAGCTTGGCCTAGGGCCCGGGGTTCACTGGGAGTATATTGGGCGCCGCTTCAACCTATACGCTTACCCAGTCGTGTCTTCTGGGACTAGGATAGGCGAGCTACGCGTGGTCGAGGCGGGCGGGCTAGTTGTCAACGTGTCTGGGGGGCTTGGCGCCGAGCTAGGGGCCGTGGCGCCAGAGGCTGTGAAGAGGCTCCAGGAGAGCCGTGTCCTTAGGAGGGGCCAGGTCTTGGAAGCGGTCTACCTAGAGCCCGGAGGCGGGGAGGCCTCGGCTCCTGGCCAGGTAGCGGTGCCGAGGTTCATTGTCTACTCCGTGGAGGGGGTTCAAGAGATCGATGCGGGGTCGTGGAGACTAGTTGTCCGGCTGGGAGAAGACCAAGTAGCTACTTATACTTATGAAGAATTGCTACGTATGAGCCACGAGCTTGGGAACCATGTTTTCCATTGTGTCACTGGGTGGAGCACAGGGCCTCGTAGCTGGAGAGGAGTAGCTCTAAGAGAACTACTAGAGGAGATCGGCGCGACTAAAAAGGGTGAGTGGCTCGCGGCCCGCAACCACGCTGGCTACGCGACAATAGTGCCCCTTGGCACGGCCTTAGATGAGGGGCTTCTCGTAACCCACGTGGATGGGGAGCCGTTGCAACGAGAGCACGGGTTCCCTGCTAGACTGTTCTTCCCAAGCCTCTATGGCTGGAAGGCGGCTAAATGGGTTACAGAGATAATTATCCTAGACCGCTACGAGGATGGCTTCTGGGAGACGCTAGCCTATCACGAGAGAGGCCTTGTAGCTGCCGAGGAGCGTTTCAAGATCAGAAACACTGCTATTGCGTCAGCCAAAAGGCTGCCCAGGATCTCGAGAAAGCTTATCCCTCCCGGAAGAGGCAGCTAGAGCGATGGGCTTCTTCGAGGCTCTGTAGCTGGAGAGGAGCAAAGGCGTGTATTTAATGTCTTGTAGTTTTTATAATGAAGTTGTATTCTTTTGTAATGTTTTCCGAGTGTC
>JALSNP010000043.1 GCA_026986935.1 Pyrodictiaceae archaeon
CGTACTCCTTCCTCACATCCTCGGCCTTAGCACGCCATAGCTTGTGATCCCGTCTCCAGCCCTCATGGTACCAGACGACTTCACCCCCTCTCACAATGGCTATCACGTTGTTGAGGTAAATGTTACCGCTTCTCAACCTAAGCGCCTGGGAAACAGTTTGGTCATGTATCTTGTTGAGCAGCCTACTACGAGAAACGAAGTGCTCCTTATACAGGAGCAGCTCCTCCCCGGACCTAAACGGGTACAACTCGTAACCTATGCCAAGCTTGCACCTAATCTTCTCCAACAACTCAACCGTGACATCACGAATCCTAGCTTGCTCCCCCGAGAACAAACCCTGGAGAAGATCCTCGTTGAAGTAATAGCGAAACTTGTATGTACCGAAGACCTCTTCCAAGGATTCCCCGACTCGTAATTGGTCTATAGTAGCCTATAAACCTACATTGTCGCAATATAAGCCCTCAATAAATTCATCCGGGTTGTACCCTGGGTACAACCTTCAAGGAGTTTTCCAACCTCGAGGAGCGGAAAGTTTCAGCTACGGACTAGCACAAAAGTTTCGCAGCGGATCCTCCGAGGAAGTTTCCCGCTGCTGGCGTTGGGAAAATTTTTGGCTACGAGTCAGATGGAAAGTTTTTCCTACCCCGCTTGTAAACGCCTCTGAAACTCGCAGGATACGAATAGGGATCGGCTATGCCGTCTAGGCTTGTCTCTGTGTTTTCACCAGAGGAAGTGCAGGCTGGAAATGTAATATGCCGCCGGAGACAAACTAATAACATTGATAGCGTCATGTTCAAGTGTAACCAGGATTACAGGATTAGGGTGCAACTCGCAGAGGTGGGTTCAAGGCACTGGTTCGACGTTATAGTCAACATTGCAGAACTCGACGACGAGAAAGCTAGGGAGGCTATCGCTATAGCTACTAAGCTTGCACTCGCCATAGAGGAGAACATCAAAGAAATCCTATTCAAGTACGAGAAGAGTCTATTTAGTTGGCTATCTGGTCTAAGCTTTTCACTAGCAGCTAGACTTCCAGCAATCAACATTGAGGTACAACGAAGAGAGGAAGAGCGCCAGAGAAGAGCACAGAAGAGCGCGCCAAACACCCTATCAGTAAACATTGGTAGGTTTGTAAACCTTATTATAACAAACAAAAGAACAGAAGAGGAGGAGTGGGTAATTGAATAGGGTTAACGGAGAGCTATTGGTCTCGCTCATAGTTCCAGCATTTATACCGCCACTCTCTAGGCACTCGGCATCAAGATACTTCGCGGTAACTGCCTTGTTAGACCAGGTCCAAGCAGTAGAGTCAAACGAGTCTAGGCTCAGCTCCACGGCTTTCTTGACGTGTACAGGATCCAGTACCAGTCCCAAGCCCGTGGCAGGACAAACTATACTCCTTTGCTACTTTACATGATAATACTAAGCTTTCAAGCTAGGCCCCTAGAGTCCACTATTCGTCAACGCCCAGCGATTGTACCTTAAGCAGAGCAGCCTAAGCGGAGCAGCTAACCCATGCACGTGATCTAGGCTCGCATAGATACCGGCAGTGTAGCCGTATGGGCTTCCTGGGGCCCGCAGGAACCTAAGGGCTAGTATGTGCTACGACCAGGCACCCGTGGTTCCGGCAACACAGCCCAGATCTCGGCAGGCCACCGCAACTGCTCAATATCACGGACAAAGAGGAGCAGCTGGTGGTACCACTTATCCAGCGAAGGCCGCTCACCATCCTTGACGAAAGCCCACATACCGTTATCGACCAAGATCTTGTAGAAGCCGGGCTCCCTTACTTGGGGAAGCCTCTTGTTAGCAAGGCTAACAAGCTGATAGGGCCACCAGGAGGGGGCCTGGGCAGCGTAGAAGCGGATTGGCATGGCTAGCCATCCTCGTAGTCATGCTATGGCTGTCTCTATAGTCTTGGGCTTCTGAAGCCTCCTGCCATACTCCTCAACACGCCTAGTCTCCTTATAGAGCCTCTCCAGGAGCTGCTCGAGCCCCTTGAGAACAGCTAGGGCCCTCTTAGCGTCACTTGCTGGGCTTGACAGGATCCTCGAAACGTGGGTGGCCTCGACGAAGGCCTCGGCGAATACCCGGAACCTGGTTACGTGCACCTGCTCGCACTCGCCATACCACTGGGAGCCCTGGGGGTAGAGCTGCAGCACAGGATACATATACTTCCCGTAATCGTTGAGCTTGCGGATCTCGGCGAGACCGGCATCAACAGCCTTAACTCTGACGCCAGCTAAGCGTTCGATGCAGCCCCTAAGCTCCCTAAGTACGCTGTAAGCCTCCACGAGCTGCTGGTGCAGAGGCCTAGCCCTCCCAGTAACCTTGACGATCTTGCGGGGCCTAGGCATCCACAACCACCCCTATGCCGCGCCTTACAGGAACGTGGAGGGCTAGGAGCCTCCGCCTCTCCTCCAGCTCCTGCTTGAGAAGCTCGACACGCATCACCACAAGCTCCTTGTCGGCGACCACTGCGACGTCATCTAGGCCCGGCCTGCTAGGGGATGCCGCAGCGGGGACAGACACCGCCATAGATGCTGATCAGCTCCGAGGGCGTCGGCACACCATAGCTGCTCTGCCTAACTCTCCAATGCACGTAGAGCACGTAGCCGCAGAGCCGGCAGCGATAGACCACCGGCATGCTCGTCACCATAGGCCTAGCTTCTTGTTGAACTCGCCGAGGTCGCTGTTCAAGTGGTGGATTAGCGCCTCCAAGTCCTCAATTATCCTCCCTATGTCGTCCCTGTAGACGCCGCGGGCGTAGTGGAGGGCGTAGCGGAGCAAGTACTCAGCAGCCATGGCGAAGCCCCTCACGGCGTAGAGGTCCCTCATCTCGGCCAACACTTCCCCGGAAGCCTCGAGGGCCAGCAGCCGGGACAAAGCCTCCCTCAGCACCTCACTACGGCTACGACCCTGGCTACGAGCAACCTCCTCAACAAGCCTCACAAGCTCCAAAGAAGCCTTAAACAAGATAACAGCAGAAGCCGCAGCATCATCACTCCTCTTCCATTGACTCTACGGTCTCGGGGACACGGCGGCCAAGATGCGTGATCCCGTTCCAGACCACGTAGTGGCCATCCCCGTTGTGGCTGCTGTAGCGCCTTATCAGCCCCGAGCCATCAACTCATTGAGCAGCACATGATTCTTCTTGCCCTCGCGGCCGAGGACGGCGCGGAGGGTTCTGGAGTACCTGGCTCTGCGTGGGCGTGAGGTTACGAAGCCGCTGCTCCGCGCCGAGAGCTACCCTTAACAAAAACAACCACCTAGGGCAGCTCCCCGTCAAACCCTCTAACATGTTCCTCCACATGAACGGGCACAGATGAAGCAACGCCAAGTACTGCACATCAGTACGCTTTAAGTGTTACGAGCACTCCAGGCTGTACTCAGAGTACAACCAGTAAGCACTTGAAGAAGGTTGTACCTGGAATACAATCTTCTTGGCGTGTAAAGAGTGCGACGAAAGCCTAAGCTTACCTAGCACAGCTTAGAGGGTTATAGGTGGGGTACAATCGCTAGGGAGACGCCCTATGCCAGCAATAGAGATAGGAACAATAATAGGTGTAGTAACGACCATCTTCGCAGTGTACGTAAGTCACATACTCAGCAGGGCACGAATGCTAAGCCAGCAGGCACAGACCATGCTAAGAGACTATAGGATACACAGGAAAAGGTTAGCAGCACATATAGCCTCGAAGCTAGCAGACATGAAAGAGGAGGAGGATATAGTACAGTTCATAACACAGACAGTGTTCAAATACCATGACCTTATAATGGTAGCTGACCAGGTTAAAGAGCTGGTAAAGGAGGACTACGCCTCAGGCGCAGCGAGGAGTTACCTACTGGGAGGTGCAGCAACTCTACTCTATCTGACAGCCGTCGCGTGGAGCATCAATGATACGGGAACAGTTCTACTCTTCACCTTCCTCGTGGCAGGCGTGATTGTCTGGCTAGGCTATACTACTGAGAAGCGGCTAGCCAGCTATAACGATCTTGTAGCCAAGCTTGACGAGTACCTCGCAGAGCTGCAGGAGGAAATGAAGACGTAGACCTAGAGGAGGAAAAAGGTACTCCTCCTGGCATATCTCCTAACCTTATCCCTTATCCTGCTGCGCTCGGCGTATTCCGGGTGGAACATGTAGACGAAGGCGAGCAGGCTCATCAGTGGAGCCCTTGTGGCTAGCTTGAGCATAGCCTCTATCTCCTTCCAATCTCCCCGCTTCTGCAGCTCCTCGATAACCCTCCTAGCACGCTGTCTCCCCGCTGGCGTCAGCTCGTAAACCTCGGCGGGGGACTCATCGCCGCCCGGCTCTACATGCCGCTCCACTAGCCCCTCCTTCACAAGCTCCTTAATCGCCTCCTCGACCTCGCGGCTCCAAGGCCCATAGTGGCTAGGCTCAAAATCTGCTGGCACAAGATCTGGATCCACATCCTCCTTGAGTATGAAGAGGCCCTTATGTATTCGAGTCTTACCCTTAACCTGGCCCCCAGCGTACTCCAGCATAGCTAGTATGAGGTCCTTCAAGACCTCAAGCCTACTACGCTCCACACCAGCAGCCCTATCGGCCTGCAACAAACCAGCAACCCTCCCATACAGTAAAGCATGACACGTTCCTGATAAGAGATCCTAGCCAGCCTCCTACCCCTAACTAGGAGTTTCACAGCAGAGCCGGGTAGAAACTTTCCGCTACAGGAGCAAGCCAGACTTTGGCTACGAGCTCGGGTAGAAACTTTCCATTACTCGAGGCCGAGAAACTTTCTCAGTCGATCCACGGGGGAAAGAGCGGGCCAGGTTGTACCCAGAGTACAACCGGCAAGAAGGCCTAGGCGACTAGGCGAAGTAGACGCGGAACCCACGAGGCCTAGGCTCTATGAGGACGTAACCGCGATAGCTAAGGGGGAATCGTATTTTGGCCCCTTTACGGGCACCCATGAGTACAGCATAGTCCCCGGTATCGCTCACTATGTAATCTACATAGTTCTCGCCAATCCTAACGTCAAGCCTCGAGCCCTTGGCTAGGCGAAACCGTTCCACGAGCTCCTCCGGAATAACGAGGTAAGCGTACTTACCATTGCGGCCACCGCCAGTTACCTTAGCAATATAGAAACGACCCTCTTTGAGGCTTCGCAGGAAGGTCTTGACGGTACTCACGTCTAGCTCCCTGTGTGTGGTTACCGCCAAGCTTCCACCTTTAAGGGTCATGGGTTGTACCCGTGGTGCAACCCTGGTTGCGGGTGTGGGTTTAGGTGGGGGTTGGTGCCGCGGCCGGGATTTGAACCCGGGTCACGGGCTCGAGAGGCCCGCATACTTGGCCGGGCTATACTACCGCGGCAGCCGCGCAGCTCTTGTTGCCATTATTGGTAGAGTTCTTGATTCGACTTGGGGGTTATATTTGTTACCTGGCTTTCTTTTCTTCTTCTAAGAAGGGATAATAGAGAATCTAGGATTGTTAGGATTATTATTATTTGTGCTAGATCTATTATCGCTGAGCCTTTGCTACTGCCTGGTTGGATTAGGATGTCGAGTAGGGGTTTGATTCTTAGCTCTAGGTTGTAGGAGTGTGCATAGCTGATTACGAATACTATGTGTAGGGCTGCCATAGCGTAGAGGGCGGCTATTATTATCTTCTTTGGCGCCCCCATGGCGTATATTATTAGCGTGAATATTATGAGGAATAGTTGTATGTTTTCTATTAGTGATATCGTGGGCTCGAGCCCCCATACGTTGTTCAATGCTTCTTCCCCGCCTCTAGGTAATGCCTAGGATATCGGCTAGCTGGGCTAGAATATATGATACGTGTATCCATGGTTCCAGGCCGCGTATCCTGGGCGCATATACTTCGTCTGCTAATGCTAATGTGTCTTGGCTGAACTCTGCATGGGTGAAGCCCTTAACTATGATTGTTGAGCACGGGTTGCTTGCTAGTCTGGTTGCTATTTCTCTGAATGAGGCTTGTTCACCTAGATCACTTATTATGATAGTCTTACACGATCCCATCTCCTCTAATAGTTTTTGCAGCTTCATAGGCCTCACGTGCATCAATGGTCTTGCTGAGCTGGGGGGTACCTGGCCCTGTGTCAATAGTTGCTCCATTAGGCCTACGAACCTGTTATAGTTTCTCGGTAAACGCGTCTCCGGGTTAATGTAGATCACGTAGTCCTCTAAGGTATGCACATATATGTTTAGTAAGCCTTGTTTGTTCAGGGGGCTTTCAAGCGCTTCTAGTAGCTCTATGTGGACCACGTCTGGTCTGCCGCGTTTGGAGCTGTTTGGGAGCCGCTTCATAGCCTGGTGGTGTAGTGTGCTATCAAGCAGGGTCTCGCCTGGTTTTTTGCCCCGTTTCCTCGCCGCTTTATAGACAGCTGGGTGGCCCCATAGCTCTCTGGGCACGAGTTCTAGGCTTGCCTCGGCTATAACTAGTTTAAAACGCTCCTTCATAGCATTACCCGGGGCATGGTTTTGAGCAGGACAAGGGTTAAGGATTTTGTCCGTGATATAGGTTATCAGGGTATTAGGATACTTTTCAGAGAAGCAGTACGCCTAGTGAGGACTAATCGTGTAGAGGAGGCTCGTGACCTGGTAAGGGATGCGGAGGAGCTACGTAAGCGTATTAAGCTTCGCAAACCATACGTGTTGAGGAGAATGGTTTGTAAAAACTGTGGGACACCACTAGTACCCGGCGTAACCGCTGTTTATCGTACCAGGAGGGATGGGCGGGTCACCAGGCTCGTGGTTACATGCACCATGTGTGGTTATAAGCATCGATACGTTCTCCGGGTTAGAGGGGCAGGGAATGAGTCGGAGCCTAAGAAGGCTTAAGAATGTTGCCCAACAGCAGCGCGCCGATGTTATTATAGGTAAGAACGGGCTAAGCCCGGGAGTCCTAAAGGAGATCGATAGGCATCTAGAGGAGAAAGAGGTTGTGAAGGTAAAGGCTCTGAGGAGCGCTATTAAGGTTACTGGGCTGGATCGGAGAAAACTGGCTCAAAGAGTGGCTGAGATTCTGGGCGCACGCCTCCTTGATGTGAGGGGTAGGACTTTTATCCTGTACCGTGCAAGGAGGGGGAGCCTAGAGTCAAAATCACTACGTCAAAGATATAAAACACGGAGCTCTGGAAGCCAGATTAGCGGGGAGAAGAAGTCATGGTTACGGCGCTTGAGGTTCCAGCAGATTTATTGATAAAGAGGCTGGCTGAGAAATTAAAGTCTATGCCGCAGATAAGGCCTCCTGCTTGGGCGTTCTATGTTAAGACGGGGACGTTCAAGGAGCATCCCCCGGAGGACCCTGATTGGTGGTATTATAGGGCGGCATCCATTCTACGCAAGCTCTATAAGAGAGGGGCCCCGGTCGGAATAGAAAGATTGCGCACAGCGTATGGTGGTAGGATCAACCGAGGCTCCGCGCCAGAACACTTCAGAAAAGGCTCCGGCACAATCATAAGAAAAATACTCCAACAACTAGAGAGAGCAGGACTAGTAGTAAGGATAAGGGGGAAGGGAAGGACGCTAAGCCCTAGGGGGCGCAGCCTCCTAGACAATACTGCCTACGAGATCTTGAAAGAACTCGCTGAACAGAACCCTGCTCTTAAAAAATACCTACCCTAAACACGAGTCACGAACCTACTTTGGAGAAGAGGCTTAGAGTAACAGATCAAGCACCTATGATGATCTAGTGATTGCTTAGTTTTAATAGGACTAGACCCGCTATAGCTCTCCTGGGTGAAAACATGGCAGAATACTATGATGACTCCGAGCTAGAGGAAATTAAGCGGCGTAAACTACTAGAGCTACAGAGACGCTTAGCAATGGAGGAAGAGCTTAAGAGAAAACAGCAAGAGGAGGAGGCCAGACGAGAGGCTCTCCTAAGATCCATTCTCACCCCGGAGGCTAGAGAGCGCTTAGCCAACGTCAAGCTGGTACGCCCTGAGCTCGCACGAGTAGTTGAGGATAACCTTATAGCCCTTGTACAATCTGGTCAAATAAGACCACCCGTTGATGAGGAGACTGTTAAAAAGATCCTCGCACTAATATATGAGCGTACTCATAGGGAGCCGCGTATAAGGATTAAAAGAAAGTAGGCCAGGGTAGGGATGAGGGGGCGACGATAAGTGGCGCACTTTAAGCCGTTGGGGAAGAAGCTTAGGCTAGCTAGGGCTCTTAAACAAAATCGTTCTGTACCGCTATGGGTGGTCATGCGCACAATGAGGAAATTCCGTGACCATCCGAAGAGGAGGCATTGGAGAAGGGTTAAGCTAAAAGCATAGCCTTGGGAGGGTGATAGTAGATGCCTAAGGATAAGAAGGAAGCTATCTACACGATACCCCTGTATAGAGTGTACTGGGGTAGAAGGAGTAATAGAGCGGCGCGAGCGATTAGGCTAGTGCGAAGATTCATTGCTAGACACTTCGGTGTAGAGGAGAAGGATGTAATCATTCATAATAATGTTAATGAGTATATATGGTCGCGTAGCATAGAAAAACCGCCTAGAAGAATAACTGTGAGAGCTATGAAAGATCAAGAGTCGGGTAAGGTTAAGGTAGTCCTGCTTCGCGAGAAAAGACATGAGGCCAAGTGATAAGCTATACTTGTCAGCTTGACGCAGTATTAGTTTCGTTATTTTTCCTGGCTCGTGCCACAAGTGTTCTAGGCCGGGTTAAGAGTGAGCCGTTTGTATCGGTTCTTCTTAGCTCCCTGGCTTTGAGCCACTATTCTTGATAAGCCTAGGGTATTTTGGTAGGCTTCTTCCCAGAAACGACATAGGTGAACAGAGCACACTGAGCCAATGGTGGCTGGTATGATAGATTATCTTAACGTCCATGGTAACCCAAATATAGGAGTATACATATTTGCTAATAATCATATAGCTCTTGTACCGCCAACCATAACCCCGAAGGATAAAAAGCTCGTACAGGATGTGCTAGGCGTGGAGGTTATAGAGACCAAGATCGCTGACATGATCATTAACGGCGTAATGGTTGCTGGTAATGACAAGGGCCTTCTCTTACCACGCATAACAAGACCTGACGAGTATGACTTACTAAAAGGACTACTAGGCGATAAGATGCGCATAGAGATACTCAACATAAGGCAAACAGCTCTTGGGAACCTCATAGCCGCTAATAATACTGGTGCATTGATTTCCCCAAGCATAGATGCTGCTGCTATAAAGAAGATACAAGAGGTTCTTGGCGTGGAGCGTGTATTGCAAAAACCTCTCGCCAACATGCCGACAGTGGGGTCGATGATCGTAGTAACCAATAAGGGGGGAGTAGTACATCCCGGCGTAAGCGACGAGGAGATCAGGATGTTGTCAAACCTTTTTGGAGTCGACTTCGCCACAGCAACTGTGAATTTCGGCCTTTATTTCGTAAAAGCGGGCCTCGTCGCTAACGATAATGGTGCTCTTGTCGGAGACGAGACCACTGGCCCCGAGCTAATGAGGATACAGCAAGCTTTAAGGCTTTAACCAGCTAGGGGGAGCTGGGAACCGCAAAGAGGGGGCAACTATGGGGGAGGTGAAGATATACCTAGTTGAGGGAAAGATGCTGATTCGCCCATACAAGATGCCAGAGTGGTGGCCTTTCCGTAAATACGTGAGAGCGATAAAGCCGGAGCACGCTGTCGAGAAAGTACTATCAGAGCTAGGGAGTAATCATAAGATCAAGAGATATCACATACGGATAGAGAAGGTAAAAGAAGTGCCCCCGGAAGAGGTGGAGGATATCCAAGTAATAGAACTATCTAAGCTCACAAGGTGGGAGAAGCCTTGAGCCAAGGACAAGAACAAAGAGCTATATCCCTAGAAGAGGCAATAGCCCAGCTCAGCCTTCTGGAAAACCAGTTAAAACAGTTACAGGAGCTAGTGGCTGAGCTCTCAGCCCGGATAACAAGGCTATCCACTGTGGAGGAGGCGCTAATGAGCCTCGAAAAAGGCTCGGACGACTCCTTCATACCACTCGATGCCACTGGAACAGTGTTTGTCAAAGGCTTAATAAAACCGATAGAACGTGTCCTACTCCACGCAGGCCTTGATGTATTCATAGAGCTTGATAGAGGCAAGGCATTAGAGGTTATAAGGGAGGAGAAATCAGCTACCTCTAAGCTTCTCGACAACTATAACCGCGACCTAGCCCAGTTGACGCAGTACTATGTAGCTTTACGATCCGCTGTGGAACAGGCATTGCAGCAAGCGCAGCAAAGAAGACAATAATCCTGTAGCGACCAATAACTAGAAAACACGGTATCTAGAACATATCATTACTTCTTTTATATCATAAGCGGAGAACCTTGTACTGCTTGACACCGGTTTCAGCCTCTTACCTTTATGCGGTAAAGAGCTGGTAAGGAACTGTTCAAAATACTCGATAAAATAGGGATGAGGAATAGGTGGCAAGCAATGGTATTCAATAAGCTAAAGAAGGCCCTAAAGCGATTTGTTGACACGGTTAGTGAGACCATAGCAACTAAGGAAATAAAAGAAGATGATATAGAGCCTCTCTTAGAGGAACTAACAATAGGCCTCATAGAAAGCGACGTTGCTCTCGAAGTAGCTGAGGAGATAGGGGAACTTGTTAAAAAGCGTCTTCTGGGGACAAAGATACCGAGATTTAAAGATGTTAAACAATACGTGATTGATACCCTCTCTACCGTCATCGAGGAAATAGTGTCGAGGAACTACAAGCCTGTAGACATAGTAGGTGAGGCGAAAAACAGGGAGCCAGGTAACCCGATGAGGATACTCTTCTTCGGAGTCAATGGGGTAGGAAAAACAACAACGATAGCGAAAATTGCTTACCTTCTAAAAAGGAACGGTGTAACACCCGTGATCGCTGCTGCTGATACTTTTCGTGCAGGTGCGCAAGAGCAGCTACGAATGCACGCCGAGAAGCTCGGTGTACCCTTCATAGGTGGCCGCTATGGCGCTGACCCGGCATCAGTAGTCTATGATGCAATAGAGTATGCGAGGGCCCGGGGGTATAGAGTGGTGCTAGCCGATACTGCTGGGCGAATGCATACAGACGAGGACCTCATGGAGGAGCTTAGGAAGATTACGAGGGTGGCAAAACCCGATTATAAGGTATTGGTTGTGGACGCGTTAACAGGGAATGATGCAGTTGAGCAAGCTAGGTTCTTTGACGAGGCGGTAGGGATAGATTTTGTTATACTAACTAAGGTTGATGCCGATGTGAAGGGTGGGAGCGCGCTCACAATAACAGCTGTGATAAACAAGCCCATACTGTTTCTCGGGGTTGGGCAGCGCTACGAGGACCTGGAGCCATTTAACCCGAAGGAGTATGTTAAAAAGCTTCTTGAAGGACTAGCGTAGGGATAGCCTGAATCTAGGTAGCAAAACCTACATTTCCCTAGCTATAGGAAAGCCACTGGGGTAGGAGTCATTGGCTGAGGAGGCGCCAGGGATAATAGGAAAAATAAGGATGACGTTGCATGAGTGGAGACTCATACTCCAAAGACTCAAGAAACCCGACATGGATGAGTATAAGCAGACTGCTAAAATAATGTGGCTTACAATTCTCCTTGTCGGATCAGTTGCTTATTTGATCCAACTAGTAGCTGTCAAGCTGATTACAGGGTGATAATACGAGATGAGTGAGGACAGGGAGGCTAAGAAAGAGGAGACGGGGACAAGAGCTAGGCTTGAGCCGAGACTATTTGCTGTTAGGACCGTGGCGGGCCGTGAACTCGATGTCGCGTTAATCGTTGAGCAAAAGGCCAAAGACGAGGACATACCAATATATTCTATAATAGTGCCGCCAAGGATAAAAGGCTATGTGATAGTCGAGACGCCTGCTGCTTTT
>JALSNP010000044.1 GCA_026986935.1 Pyrodictiaceae archaeon
TCAGGGAAGCAATTATAGAGGGCATGGCTATCCCCATGATAGTATACAACGAGTTGCTCTACACTACAGGTGCAAAGATTGCTAGAATAAAATATGGTGTTAAGGGAAAATACTCATTCCGGATGCATATAGCCAAACACGGATTCCCTGAAGAGGCCATAGAAAAGGTTAACGGCTTCATTATGGACTTCAAAGTAACTGTACCAAGGGATTATCAGGACCCAGACGAACTTGTCAAGACAATCAAGATTTACAAGCTGGCACCGAACGATGCTCAAATAGTCTTAACCTGCAAGCATAGAAGTATAGAAACGCTGGCAACATTCGATGAGGACTTCAAGAGAGTTCCATGGCTCAAAGTAATCCCCTAACTCTTGATGTGGAGACTATTAACCAATATTATCCTTTTTGAAGTACAGGACTAACCCAGTTCCCTGTCTGAATTTATCTTGCAATTTTCTCGTCAGAAAAGGTATAGCCTATATAAGGGGCATTTACATGGCGGGCCCGCGGGGATTTGAACCCCGGACCTCCGGCTCCGAAGGCCGGCGCCCTATCCTGGCTAGGCTACGGGCCCGCACACCCGGAGAGTAGCTACATTTTCTCCAGGGGTTTTATGCCTAGTATTCTTAGCGCATTTGCTGTAACTGTTTTCACGGCCTGTACTAGGGCTAGTTTGTAGCCTCGTTTGCCTGGGTCTGGCTCGTTGATGGCGCTGTCCCCGCTTGTATACCATTTGTTGAACGTGTCTGCTAACCGGTTTAGGTAGTTTACTATTATTTCTGGTTTTAGCTCGTCGGCTGCTTTTACGAACACGTATGGGTAGTTTAGGAGTTGTAGTACTAGTCTGCGTCTGAGAGGGTTCTCGTTGGCTGCGTTGTAGTCTATTTCCTCGAGGTTTATCTCTAGGCCGCGTTGCTTGGCTTTTGCGAGTATGTTTGCTGCTCGTGCATGTGTGTAGAGTATGTAGGGGGCGCTGTTTTGCTCAAAGTTTAGTGCTTCTTCTATGTTGAATGTCATTGGTTTTGGCGCTGATACGGAGACGAGTGTGTATCTTATCGCTGCTATGCCGACAGCCTCGGCTATTTTCTGCTTCTCCTCTGGTGGAAGGTTTGGTGAGCGCTTCTCTACCTCGGCTCTAGCCCTTGCTATGGCTTGCTCTATTAGCTCGTCTAGTGTGACGTACTCCCCTCTTCTACCGCTCATTTTCCTGCCTGGGAGGTTTACCATCTCGTATGCGTAGTGGTGCATGTTTAAGCCTTCTCTTCGATAGCCTAGGGCTATTAGTGCTAGTCGCACCTGTAGCTGTGGTAGTTTCTGCTCCGCTGCTATCACGTTGTATACCTTGTCGGCGTTAAACTCCCTGAACTTCTTTATACTGTAGGCAATGTCTCTCGTGGTGTAGAGTGTTGTGCCATCGCTGCGCTGGAGTATGAGGGGTGGTACCTCGTAGTCCTCTGGCACCCCGAGAGCTGATCGGATCACTGGGTCTCTTAGCAATGGCTGAAGGTTTAGAGCTAGTGCCCCCTTATGCATCGTAGCGTATGGTGTCTTCTTTGCCTCTTCTAGTATCTTTCCCACTAGGCTGCTCCACACAAGGTCGCTCTCCCAGTCCCATTTATCGAAACCTATTCCTAGCCGCTCTAGGGTTTCCCGGAATCCTCTGAGACAGGCTTCGACAATGGCTCTTGTGATTTTCACTACTTCCTCGTCTCTGCGGAACTCGTAGCTCCTCATAATCTCTGATATCTCTTCGTCAGGGTTTCTCCCACGTATGGCGTCTGCGAGCTTGTCAAAGAGCTCTGGCTCTTTTTCTCTAAGCTTTGAAGCCGCAGCTACTAGTTTATCTAGCTCTCTTAGTTTCTCTCGGTACTCGTCTAGCTTGTTTTCTTGCTTGAGTTTATCGAGTTCTTTTTTCAGCTCCTCTATATCGGCTAGTGTGTGTACTAGTGCGTATAGTGTGCCTAGCCAGTGATCAGGCTTAACGCCTCTCGGTATACTCAGGTCTCCGAGAAGCTTTGCCCCATACACTAGTACTGCTACCTGTCTACCCATATCGTCTACATAGAACCTCGTCTGAACTATGTGGCCGCGTTCCCGGAGCATACGGGCAAGAGTATCCCCTAGCGCCGCGTTGCGCGCATGCCCTATGTGGAGGGGGTGGACAGGGTTCGCACTAGTGTGCTCAACAACTATTCTAAGAGGCTTATCAACCCTTAAATGGCCGAAAACATCATTATCTGTCTGGACTGCTCGGAAGAGCTGTCTCGATACCTCTGACGCGTCGAGCAATATGTTGAGGTAGCCTCCGACACGCTTAACGCCAGCTATGTGTGGGTAAGTTCTTAGCTCTTCCTCGATACTCTTCACCAAGGCCTCTATCTCGACACCGTATTTCTTAGCGAACCTAGCAATAGGTACACCGTAGTCCCCTAGGTCTGGGCGCGGGGATTCAGCAACGATGTATTCTATGATTCTCTCCTCTATATCCACTCCTAGTCTCTTTAGAGCCTGTTGAACACTACTGCCTAGGACGCGGTAAGGGGTAAGGTTGTAAACCCTCCACGTTGCTCTCGGCTCCGGCATCCCTACATTCCCGTGAAAAGGTGCAGGTATGTGCCTAATTACTCTATGGCCCTTATTCATAGAAAATGTTTCCTCTAGGATCTCTCCGCCTCTCTTAGCGCTTCAATAATCTTGGCCGTGACCTCCTCGGCACTAACACCATGTATTCTTATCCTCTTGGTCCTCGAGCGCGCGCCATGAACTATCTCTATCCTAGAGGAGGGTATCCTTAAGAGCCTTGAAAAGAACCTTATGAGGCTTGCATTAGCACGTCCCTGTATAGCTGGCTCATCCGTATAGAATACTAGCTCGCCTAGCTCCATCCTCAAACCAGTAAACGACGACTCCGGCTTCACGTAGATCAGTACGTCGGTATAGTTGTTTCCTTCTAATATGTGTTTCTTTAAGGCTTCCTCCATCGCTCTCACCA
>JALSNP010000045.1 GCA_026986935.1 Pyrodictiaceae archaeon
AAAATAGTCATTGTCTCGTCTTTCGCCCAGGGATACTCGGCGTCGATCACGGTTACTCTACCAGAGCAACTGCTCTTAGTGAAACTCTTTGGTCTTAAAAAGAACTCGATAAGAACATCGAGTATATCTGTATCAAGGTAGCCTATTTCAAGATCCTCCCACAAGCGATGCCATGCAGCGATTTTCTGCTCCTCGAACGACTCAGTACCCACTAGTGCCACCCCTTCCTCCTCGACCAGCGACTCGGTAAGGAATATAGTGCTTAAGCTATAGCATTGTTTAGTGTTCTCCCCGAGTTGTAGGATTAGTGAAAATCTCGTAGCGTATGGGCTAGAAGATTGATAAAGGCCGGTTCCCTAGGCTTTTCGGGGATAAGGGTGGAAGCAGGAGACAAAGCTTGGCAAAGGAGGTGTAGGGGACCGTGGGCGCGCTCCTCGAGAAATTAAAACCCATGAGCCGTGGACAAGAGGAGATGCTGAAAGCCCTTACGAGTGACGAGTACGAGATAATAGGCTTGTTCGGGCCCACTGGTAGCGGCAAGAGCCTCTTCAGCGTACTATACGGCATCGACGCAGTGCTGGAGGAGAAGTATAAGCGCTTGATAATATCTAGGCCCGTGGTGGATATCGTTACCGGTAAGGAGCTCACAGCACAAGAGCTTGGAGAACAATTCTATGAGATAGCGTTCGCTTATCTCCGTGACATTCTCTCAGAGTTCATTGACTGGGCGAAAGTCGAGGAGCTAATGGAGAAGGGGAAGATAGTTTTCGCCGATACGCACTATCTACGGGGAAGGACGTTTGATGACTCGATAATATTTCTCGACGATGCACAGAACATCCCGCCCGAGAGCAGTATAGAGATACTGATGAGGATAGGCAGGAATAGCAAGTTCATCATCGCGGGCGACCCGGTTTTCCAAAAACCACACGGCGTCGAGAGAGACGGAGCCACAGTGATAAGAGAGGTGCTAATAGGAGAAGAGAACGCGAAAGTCATCGACCTCGGTCTCAAAGACATAGTTAGACCGGGCGCTAGGAGGGGCATAAGACTCCTAATGGAGATGAGGATGAGGAATAGACCACTCAACGAAATCGAGAAACGAGTAATGGATGCTGCACGAATCTACGCACCTGATGCTGACGTTATCACAGTAGTCGAGTTCGTTGACGCCAAGAAACAATTCGATATAACTGCCGAGCACGTGCCAGACGCGCTGATAGTTGTGAAAGAAGGCTATCTAGGCAGACTTGTCGGCAAAGGCGGTGAAAGGATACAGAAAATAGAACAAGATACAGAGATGAGGCTCAGAGCCGTAGAGCTTGTGCTCGACTTCACAAACATTATTAGAGCCATCCACCCAGTGAGCTGGATATATAAGCATATAATAGATGCAGACTTCGAGGGCCCCTACCTAGCAGTAAGGGTTAGGAGCAGCGAGTTCGGCGCCTTTGTGGGACAACGAGGATTCCATGTGAAATTCCTTGACGCTGTCTTCCGTAAACTCCTAGGCGTCGGCGTAAGAGCGTACGAGGTAGCAGAGGAGGAGGAAACACGGCGAAGAAAGCGAAGACGCTAAAGGAAGCAGCGCCTAAGAGAAGCATGTGATAGGGCTCATGTGCTAAGCATATAACCCTTATTTATCCTCTGCTCCTTATCTCACCAAGATATTCTCCGCACCAAGTTTTTACCACTGTCCTCGGAGGGGATCATGGCTGGGAAGGCTGAGATTCATACCGGATCATAGACTCTACGAGGCATTAAAGATCCTTGTCGAAGAGCTTAAGCTCACCCATATTAGGATAAACAGGGTTTATATAGCGTGGAGCAAAGGCTCTAAGACAAGCGCTCTTGCACGCATATGGGGTGTTCCTTCACCTTTTGTAAAGCTGGAGATATGTGAGCCCGCCTACGTCATAGAGCTAGTTGCGGAAAAATTCGGTAAACTGGGCTGCAACGAAATGATAGAAACTATTGTCCACGAGCTTCTCCACATACCCAAGAACTTTAGCGGCGGTCTGCGCTCACACGGGGAGTGGAGTAAAAGAGAAAATATAAAGAGGGTTGCGAGAACCCTTGATAAGCCGCTACGCGATTATTTGTGCAAACTTATACAAGAGTCCCTGAAAGAGGTCTATCACTCCTAGGCCACTAGGCTGCCTCCCTTTTCCGCGAAGAATATAAAGAGCACAATGTTTCTAGCCCCTCCTAGGTTCTTCTTGGAAGGTGTGCGCTTAAATGGCCAAAGTATACGTGCTACGAGAGCCAAGAAGAGGGGACAGGGCCTGGAACATCTATGCGCTCCGAGAAGCTGCAAGGCTAAAGAAGTGGTTCAAGGGAGTATACTATAGCCCGAGGCTGAAGCGTTTACTCGCCGTGTTCAAACCCACGCCAGGCACTCATGTAAACCCTGAAGTCTTCGAGGAGATAGGGGAGAGTGCTCTAAGAGACGCATATCGAATGGAGTGCCCTAGGGGGTGTAATCGTTGCTGCGTTTTCCGCAGCGGTGCCTTCATATTAGAGAACGAGGTGAATAAATTACCGCCCAGTATTCAGGAAAGGGTTCTGAGACAACCAAGCGAGCTCATAAAAACGCCCGGGGGATGGGTAAGAATATATCGTCTCGATACCGAGAGCATGGGGCGATGCGTGTTCTTCGATGTTGAACAAGGGGAGTGTATGCTGGAGCGCCTAGGGGGTAAAGAAGCTAAACCTATTGTGTGCCTACTAACTTATTGCACTGTCTTCGCTACGCGCAACGGAGAGAAATACCTTAAGACGGGTTATAGGGATCTCGGGGACGGGAGAGTAGAGATCCACTATAGGAGAGTGAGTGATGAAGAGTGGGAGGCCGCGATTAAGAAGATGGCTTCAACATGGCTTCGCTTTAGAAGAGTCTACAAAAGCTCTCTAAGAGGCATAGAGAGTAGATAACTAGATGAACGAATTACTTACTTGTGTAGAAGAGGCTTGGTTAGAGCAAAACCTACATATGCATTACGGCTGCACCCTCATTCCTCCTAGTCACGGGTACTTGTTCCTCACCGTACTCAGTGACATCCGCGTATGGTCTCCTCCTTCTCTTCATCACCTTGTCTATCGCGGCTAAGAAGTCGGCCATCGTTACTATTTTTCTGTTTGATCGCAGGGCGAAGTATCCCGCCTCAATAACTATGGCTCTTATATCTGCCCCGGTCGCGCCCTCGGTGAGTCTTGCCAACTGTGTAAAGTCTACATCGTCTGCGAGCCTCATCCTCCTCGTGTGTATCCTGAATATCTCTATTCTCGCTTTCTCATTGGGTGGTGGCACGTAGACTAGGCGATCAAATCTACCAGGCCTTAGTATCGCTGGGTCGAGTATATCTATGCGGTTAGTAGCAGCTATTACTTTCACGTCGCCGAGCGGATCGAAGCCGTCTAGCTCGGCTAAGAGTTGCATTAACGTTCTTTGAACCTCTCTTTCACCGCTTGTACCTATGTCGATCCTTTTCGCTGCTATCGCGTCTATCTCGTCTATGAACACTATTGATGGCGCTTTCTTCCTGGCCAGTCTGAAGACTTCCCTGACTATTCGAGCACCCTCTCCTATATACTTGTGAACGAACTCCGATCCGACAACACGTATGAAAGTTGCCTTACTCATTGACGCTACTGCTTTTGCGAGCATGGTTTTACCGCATCCCGGCGGCCCGTAGAGAAGTACGCCCTTAGGAGGCTCGATACCAAGTTCTTTGAAGAGACCTGGCTTCGTTAGAGGCAGGATTATTGCCTCATATAGCTCCCTTTTCTGCTCCTCTAAGCCGCCTATATCGTCGAAGCTTATCCGGGGCCTCTCAACAACCTCCATAGCGCTCACATAGGGGTCCTCGTACTGGGGAAGTATCTCGACAATAGTTGATCCCCTCTGGTTTAGGGCAACGAAGGTGCCCGGCGTCAACTTATTTGGATCAATGTAAGATGAGACATTTACTACGAGATTAGGCCCTGTACTACTCTTCACCACTGCCCTGCCATCGGGTAGAACACTTAGCACAACTGCCTCTATTAGGGGTGGGCTAAGGAGCTTATCTACCTCCATTTTGTAGCGTCGGAGCTCGCGTCTAAGCTCCATGCGCTCTGCTTCAAGCTCTCTCAGCTTCCTCTCAAGCCTAATGATGTACTGCCTATACATCTCATCAATACTGTTATCTTGCTCCGGCATAACCTGAATCCACCATTCATCCATATATTAGAAGCGTTATGAATACCTAAATAATGGTTTGTGCCTCGTCACTACACTGGTGATACGTTAACATGCCTACACAGAGGAGACGGGGAGAGGTACTATACTGCGAGATGTGTGGCGCGCCAATAGAGGGTCAAGCATACACCATCTACGTTGATGGCGTAGAGATGATAGTCTGTGAGCGCTGTTATCGAAAATACATGTCTCGTGCAGGGAGAGCCTCAACCGATACGCCTCTAAGGCTTCGCTTAGCACAACCAAAGCCGAGGACAACACCGGTGAAACAAGAGGCCCCGCGGCGAAGAGAGCCTAGACAAGCCCCGAGGCCGAGACCTAGACCGAGCAGAAGGAGGGGAAGCGGCCTAGGAATCGTCGAGAGGTACGAGGTTGTCGAGGACTATGCCGAGCGTGTTAAGAGGGCGAGAGAAAGGCTAGGATTGTCGCAGAAGGAGCTAGCACAGCGCGTTAAGGTCGGCGAGAACGTTATTCGAAGAATAGAGTCGGGGAGCCTAGTACCACCCGTGGATCTAGCTATGAGGCTTGAACGCGTATTGAACGTTAAGCTCCTCGAGCCAGTAGTCGAGGAAGAGGAGGAGGCGGGCGAGGCGGGGGAGTTCCACCTAACGCTCGGCGATATAGCTGAGCTACGCGAGGACTAGCGACCCCATAACCCAGGTACCCCAGTAGTATCCGTCGGCACAGATGTGCCACGAATAACTGCTATAAAGGGGATTAGTGCTACCCGGTTTTCTGGAGCAGATGGTTATCTGAGAGGAAGAGAGCGAGGAATGAGAAGTGCAAGAATAGATACCGCTAAGAGGGCACTATTACTGGTTCCCAGGGATATTAGTGACTGGGAGCTTAGAGAGGCCAAAGCCCTACTAGATACCGCGGGGTATCAGCTCTATGACCTGGTCAAGTATAGGAGAATCTCTAGGTCGAGGCTTTTAAGTAAAGCAAAACTCCTAGAGGTCGCCGAGAAGGCGAGAGAGCTGAGAAACTATAGTGACTCGAAAATAATTGTATATGATGAGCTTAGACCGCGCGAATACTTCCGAATAGTCCGTGAAGCCAGGATAGAGACTATTGATAGGACCCTTCTCATCCTCGAGATATTCGCCATGCACGCTGGTAGCCGTGAAGCCAAGCTCCAGATAGAGCTTGCGAGGCTTAAGCACCAACTCCCGTTAATCAAGGAGGCTATACGCCTAGCCAAGCTACGCGAGCTACCCGGCTTTCTCGGGCCCGGGGGCTACGCCATAGACGCTTATTATCGCTACATGGTGTCAAGGATTGCCCGTATTAGGAGAGAGCTCGAGAAGCTTCGGAGACGCAGGGAGCTAGAGAGAGCCAAGAGGAGGAGTATAGGGCTACCACACGTAGCGATAGTGGGTTATGCAAGCGTCGGTAAAACAACCCTGTTTAACAGGCTCACGCGCGAGGGTAAAGCTACTGGAAGCGAGTACTTCACGACGCTCTCCCCCAAGGTCAAGGCCATCGATTTCAACGGCTCACGGATAGCGTTTGTCGATACTGTTGGCTTCATATCCAGGATACCCGTGGAGATCATAGAGGCTTTTCACTCCACGCTAGAAGAGGCTGCGACAGCCGATTTACTACTCTACGTTATTGATGTATCAGAGGAAGAGGGGGTAATGATAGAGAAGCTAGGCGAGGGAATTGATATTCTTCGCCGCATAGGAGTGGTTGATAAACCCGTGGTAATAGCGGCTAATAAGATAGATTTACTGAATAACGAGGAAGAGTTATCGCACCGGCTCAGTCTTATTGAGGGATTGGCCTCATCTATTTATCCCGGTCTTAGAGGTGTTATAGCTGTCTCGGCAATAAGTGGTAAGGGGCTTGAAGAGCTGCTATGGCGCTTAGCGACCTTATTAAAAAGTACGAGAAAGTATATGTATTACGCATAGGGCATAGACCCGAGAGAGATAAGAGAATAACGACCCACGTCGGGCTAGTAGCGAGGGCTTTTGGGGCTAATGGCTTCATCCTAGCCGATATATGTGATGAGAGCGTTATGCAATCTCTTAGAAAGGTTATTGAGCGATGGGGCGGCGACATGTACATCGAGTGCGGCGTCTCTGGGAAATCCTATGTAAAGAACTGGAAGAGAATAGGGGGAGAAGTAATCCACCTAACAATGTACGGGCTCCACGTAGACGACGTGATAGGAGCTATTAGGGAGAGTCCTCGCCCTAAGCTAATAGTAGTTGGGGCGGAGAAAGTACCTCCATTCTACTACGAGGAGGCTGATTATAACGTCGCGATAGGTAATCAACCACATAGCGAGGTTGCTGCGCTAGCAATATTCCTTGACAGGCTTTACCAGGGGCGTGAACTTCACCTGGAGTTCCCTAATGCAAGGGCCCGCATAATACCTTCACCTAGAGGCAAAAAAGTAGTAAGCCTGGAAAACACATCTAGTACTAGATAGGGTTTGCCTCAGGAGAAAAGTATCATCGGGTGCCTCAGACCATGAGCAGTGACGCCGAAGTCGAAAAACTCTATCTCATGGTGGAGAAGCTCATAGATAAGAACGCTAGGCAAGTATTCCAGACCTTGTTCGAGGAGGGAGAGGAGTTAACAGAGATCGATATAGCTGAGCGCACGGGGTTAAAGCTAAACGCTATACGTAGGGCCCTGAACCTCCTCGCCGAGCAAGGCCTCGTAATATATCGCCGCCAGAAGCACCTAGAGAAGAACAGGCTCATCTTCTACTGGAAGGTTAACTACGAAGCCCTCCCCGCGATCATCGAGGCCCGGAAGAAGGCAGCACTCGATAAGCTAAAGACGCTGCTCAGCAAGGAGGAGGCTAACACGTACTACGTGTGCCCAAATGACGGGACACGCTACACCTTCGAGGAGGCACTAGAGCACGAGTTCACATGCCCTCGTTGCGGCTCAATGCTTGTACCCGACCAGGACCGTGAGCTTAGAATACAATTGCTACGCCAATACATTGCCATGCTGGAGGCAGAGATGAATGAATCCAAGCCTAGTTGACCTATTCTCGGGCGCAGGCGGCTTTGCCGAGGGGTTTCGTCAAGCAGGGTTCCGTGTACTCCTAGGAGTGGATAACGATCCTGCAGCCATTCGTAGCTTTAAAGCAAATTTCCCCGAAGCCGTGGCACTAGCCATGGATATTAAAGAAGTGAGCGGGGCCCTCATAGAGAGGCTTGTCGGCAAACCCGATGTCATTATAGGTAGTCCTCCATGCGAGCCCTATACCGGTGCTAATCCTCGTAGAAAAAAGAACCCCGTGGATAGGCTCTACGAGGATCCTGCTGGCCAGCTTGTTATACACTTTGCACGCATAGTTGGCGAGCTAAAGCCCCGCGTATTCGTGATGGAGAACGTGCCGGGTATTCTTGATGTAGAGAAAGAGATAAGAAGAATATTTAGGGACGCTGGCTACGAGGAAATATACTTCAATGTGCTCCGAGCAGAAGACTATGGAACACCTAGTCATAGGCTCAGAGTATTCGTGTCAAATATACGGATAGACCCCCCGAAGAACAAGAGGAGAATAAGTGTTGAAGAAGCCCTTAGGGATCTACCGCCACCTGGCGCCGAGCTGCCCTTAAACCATGAACCGCCCAGCATGAGTGCTAGAAAGGTTAAAAGAATTGCAAAGCTGCGCTGGGGGCAAGCCCTCATATACTACGAGGGAGCCGAGGGTAAACGACTGCCTAACCTTATACGCTTAGATCCCCATAGACACGCTCCAACGGTGCTAGGATCTAGTAGGTTCATACATCCTTACGAGAACAGGTTCTTAACGGTAAGAGAACAGGCGAGGCTCATGGGGTTCCCCGATGACCACGTATTCCTGGGAGGAAGGGATGAGCAATATAACCAGGTTGGTGAAGCTGTTCCAGTCCCACTAGCTAGAGCTATAGCAGAGGTTGTTCTAAGAAAACTACGACAGGGATCTAGCTAATGGGTAAAGTATTATTGCGGCCTCTGCTATGGGGCCAACCCTGGCCTCCAAGCCTGCTGGGTAAAGAGACTCACCTAGCCCCGCAACATCCCTTCCAGGAGACGCCTCAGTTCCACCAAACACTAAGAGCGCCTTCCCAGCATCGCTACTCAGCCTCGCTATTATATCGTCTACGCTTACTACCTCTCCATAGTCGCGCGAAACTATGATAACCTTATCCGGGCCAAATACCTCGACAACATCCTTTACATGGGGCAGCACATAAAATCCCCTGTTTAAACGCAAAGCCATCCGCATTACATCAGGCACTCCACTTGATGCAGCAGCCCCATAGAGTTTTGTCGCTATAAACTGTCTCAAACCAAGACCGTAGACTAGACGAGCCATATCAATTAATCGCTGAGCGCTTGACACATCGTGAAGAGCTACTAGGATCTCCACCATGTCCCTCTCCACGCTATATCGGGCGCCAGGAGGTGGTTAAAAGATTAAAATTATTGCTACATCACCGTGGTTTCCCCATAAAGTCTAGGAGGAAAGGGGGGCTCAGAACTTAAAGGTGTCAACACACGTGTTTTCAGCGAGTACAGCCCTCAGCATTCCCCGAGGCCAGGGTCAGTTATCCTAACCCTAATTGGGGTTTCTCCTATAAAAATCGTGTAGAGAGGAGAGAGTGGTATGCTATGGCGAAGAAGGAGAGAATTATAGCGATTCGTCTCCCCGAGGACGTTTATAGAGAGTTAGAGCAGAGGGCCAGAAGGCTTGGATACAGCCTCTTAAGCGATTACTTGAGAGACATTATTTATAGAGAGCTAGGATACAAGGATAAAGAAGAGTATACGAGAAGAATAGTTGAGGAAATCCTTGAGTCAAGGCTCTCCGCGCTTGGAAAAGTACAAGACGCTGAGAAAATCGCGGCGAGGCTCGAGAAGAGGCTACAAGATCTCATAAATCCCTGGACGGCAAAGATAGATCAATTATCGAACCGGGTAGCAGAGCTCTATGAAAAAATAGAGACCTTGGAGGAGAAAATCAAGTCGCTGGAGGAAGCAGAGGCCTCTAAGAGAGAGCAGGTGCAAAGGTACAGAGCACCAGTGGAGTCCAGGAGGGAGCCCAGGAGGAGGACTGCTATAGAGAGGCTACGCGAACAAGGGGTAGTGTTTGAGCATGATGTGCAATGGCTACGTGATAGGGATGCTTTTTTCGAGAGGCTCAGGAGAGAGGGGGCGATCATTCTTAACATTGGTGGTGAACGAGTAGCAGTTGATCCTTCATTTTGGCAAAATTTTAGAGAAAAAGTCGAGCAGCTACCCACGCCTAATGACGAAGAGGCGAGAATTCTGCTAACGGAGCAACAATACCAGCTGTTTAGGAAGCTTAAGGAAAGCGGTCTCATATTCTTTGATGCATCGAGGAGGGCTTGGAGATTTGTTGAAGAGGTTAAGAAGTGACTAGTGCCTCGGAGCCAAGTCATTCATCACTATATGGGGCTTTAGCTCCCTGTTCCCGTTTTTGTCAGACGCTGGCGTATTCTTCATAGGCTTTAGAGGGGCTCGATAAAGGGGCGAAATTCTTCATCCCAGGGGTATCTGATCGGCTGTAATACTTCATTGCCCCGTTTCTACACCCTATGTATGAAAATGGATGTAATAAAAGCTAGGGCTAAGCCTTTGCCGGGTTATTAGAGCTGCCAGCTCTGAAGGTACTCAAGCTGTTCAGGTGTCAGCGAGTCTATCTCTATCCCCATTGCTTTGAGCTTGAGCCTTGCCACTTCCTGGTCTATTTCATCAGGTACTTTGTAGACCCGTTTCTCAAGCCTATCCCTGTTCTTAACAATATACTCGACAGCCAGAGCTTGGTTTGCAAAACTCATATCCATTACTTCACTAGGATGGCCCTCAGCAGCGACCAGGTTTACTAGTCTACCCTCTGCTAACAAGTATAATCGACGACCATCCCTAAGCTTGTACTCGGTGACGTATTTCCTTATACTCCTCTTCGATACAGCCATCTCCTCTAGATCGGGTATCCATATCTCAACATTAAAGTGCCCTGCATTAGCAAGTATAGCGCCATCCTTCATAAGCTCGAAGTGCTCTCTCCTAATAACCTTCTTGTTACCAGTAGCTGTGATAAACACGTCACCTATCTTAGCTGCTTCTCTTAGCGGCATCACGTCAAAACCGTCCATAACCGCTTCAAGGGCCTTAATAGGGTCGACCTCTGTTACGATTACTCTCGCACCTAGCCCCCTAGCTCTTATGGCAATGCCTCTACCGACCCAGCCATACCCTGCAACAACTACCTTCTTGCCAGCAAACAGTATGTTGGTGGCCCTCATTATACCGTCTAAAGCGCTTTGCCCAGTACCATACCTGTTATCAAACATCATCTTTGTCCGGGCATCATTCACAGCAATAGCGGGGTACCTAAGAACCCCCTGCCTCTCCATAGCGCGTAACCTTATGACACCGGTAGTGGTCTCCTCTGTACCACCCCAAACTTTCTCAGCTACCTCCTGGAACTCCTTATGCAGAGTTGCGTGCAAATCTCCTCCATCATCTATGACGATATTGGGCTCGTTCCTAGCAACCCACCTTATACAATCAAAATACTCGGTATCACTCATTCCTCTCCAAGCACACACCTCTATACCATCCTCGGAGGAAAGAGCCGCAGCAACATCGTCTTGCGTGCTAAGAGGATTACTAGCCGCAAGAAATACCCGGGCACCACCACGGACCAGCGTCCTCACAAGCGCTGCTGTCTCCTTAGTAACATGGAGAACAGCGCCAACAACTACACCCTCGAGAGGCTTCTCGCGCACAAACCTTTCACGAATAAACCTAGATACAACAGGCATATGATGCTCCGCCCACTCTATCTGAACAACACCCTGACTAGCTAGCCGAGGATCCCTTATCCTTGACATACCCATACACCCTCCAGATCTCTAGGCTACAGGACAAGAGGTAGAAAATAAGAGCAAAGCCCTAGAGAAGAGAACAACCACCTCTCCACTTTAATACCACGTTACAGAATAACCGTACAAAGAGAACACAATGGGCACCAAACCCTTGCTAAGAAGTAGTAAGTAGTTGGTGGGCCCGGGGGGATTCGAACCCCCGACCACCCGGTTATGAGCCGGGCGCTCTACCGGGCTGAGCTACGGGCCCAGCGAACCCCAAGTAACAAATGTGCATAATCTTTAGACCTCTTTATCAACTTATCGCTGCCCCTGTATTACACATCCCATGTGGCTATTACCATATAACTCAGGAATACAATATACAGAGAATAATACATGGCATATACAATGACCCACGTCTACGCCGGAAATACATGGTGTTACAAAACCATTAATCATAGTATATACTCAACTAATTCTACGAGAGAACTATGCTAACACGGAAGAAAAGCCTAGAGGTGTTTAGATATGGCGTGTGAGAAGCCTGTTAAGGTTCGTGACCCTACTACTGGTAAGGAGGTTGAGATTGTCCCTATCAAGGTGTGGCAGCTAGCGCCAAGGGGTAGGAAGGGGGTAAAGATAGGCCTATTCAAGA
>JALSNP010000046.1 GCA_026986935.1 Pyrodictiaceae archaeon
AGCGGTGAAGACATAAGCATAGTACATTACTGGAACATGTTTTTTACCTAGGTTTCATCACCCTATTGTCACGGAGTATTATAAGTGAGTAGGAAAAAGGAGGGGCTAGGAGATGGCAAAAACAGCATTAATAGCTGCAGTAGTCGTTATAGTAGTCATTATCGCCGGTGTAGCTGCTTACTATGCTGTGCACAAGAGTAAGGGAGAGAAATGTATCCGAGTAGGCACATCACCTGATTTCCCACCGTTCGAGTACGTCGCGAAAAATGGCAGCATTGTCGGCTTCGACATGGATCTCATTAAGCTAGCGCTTCATAAGGCCGGGTATAAGTGCGTAAAAATAGTATCTATGGATTTTGACTCGCTGATACCCGCGTTACAGCAAGGAAAAATCGATGTAATAGCGGCTGGTATGACCATAACACCGGAGAGGGAAAAAGTAGTCGCGTTCACTATCCCCTACTGGGAGGTCGACCAAGCGGTAATAGTGAGCAAGACCAGTAACTTCAGACCAGCTAAGCTAGAGGACCTAGCTGGTAAAACTGTGGGTGTCGAAACGGGCACTACTGCCTCGGATTATCTGAAGAAATATGTGAAGGAGCATAAAGTTGATATCAAGATCAAGGAGTATAGTAGCTACGTGCTTGCCGTACAAGATCTCGTGAACGGTAGAATAGATGCCGTTATGCTGGACGTGCCCGTGGCCAAAATGTTTACGAAGAAGTATCCCGTGATAATAGCCTTCGTCGTAAAGACTGGGGAGAAATACGGGTTCGCTGTCCGTAAAAACGATACGGAGTTACTGAACAAGCTTAACACCGCTCTGAAAGAGATCATGAACAGCCCGGAGTGGAACAAGCTTGTAGAGAAGTACTTTGGCAGCTAGCCGTCCCGCAATAAACCAAGCAACAGGAAAACGGGCGGAGAGAGTTGAACCCGATAACCTTTTTTGAGCCATTAAGACCATACATCGGGGTAATTCTATCCGGGCTACCAACAACCCTCATACTGACTTTTGGCGGGTTCGGCATAGGGTTCTTAATAGGCCCCTTACTAGCCTTCCTTGAAGTCTATGGCCCTATGTGGCTGGCGCGAGCCGCCTCGGTTATTGAGGAGATAATTAGGGGTATCCCGCTGCTCGTGATATTATTCCTAGTTTTCTTCGGGCTCCCTTCTCTCGGTATACAGCTCTCACCCGTAGTATCGGCTATAATAGCTATAGGTATACGTAGCTTCGCTTATCAATCCCAGATAATACGTAGCGCTATTCTCTCTATTCCTCGGGGTCAGTGGGAAGCAGCACTAAGCCTTGGTATGAGCCCCGTAGAGGCTTTTATTAACGTGATAGCGCCTCAGGCTTTCCGAATAGCTATACCGGGTCTCGTGAACCAGTTCACCATAGACTTGAAGGACACCTCACTAGCGTACGCCATAGGGGTAGCGGAGCTTTTTACAGAATCCGTTCACGTTGCACAAGTAATACTTGATTACATGCCCCCACTCGTCTTCGTCGCGTTGATATACTTTGCTCTAACATATAGCGCGAGCCTAGGCGCTGGCCTCCTCTACAAGAAGCTGAGCATACCCGGCCTAGGAGGAGGGCAACAAGCTTGACCCAGGAAATTGTTCTCAGAGTAGAGAACCTGAGAAAAAGCTACGGGAAACTAGAGGTACTCAAAGGCGTAAGCTTCACAGTGCGACGGGGAGAGGTCAAGGTCATAATAGGCCCCTCTGGCTCGGGTAAATCCACGCTCCTTCGTTGTATAAACCTACTAGTACGCCCCGATAGTGGGAGAATAGAGCTTGAAGGCAAGGAGGTGTTTCCACGACCCGCTACGAGTATAAACAAGATAAGAGAGAGAATAGGCTTCGTGTTCCAGCAGTTCAACTTATTCATGCACCTAACAGCCTTGGACAATGTTAGGATAGGATTGATAAAAGTAAAAAAGATGAGTAAAGAAGAAGCTACGAGAAAAGCTATAGAAGCTCTTAGAATGGTCGGTATCGATGAGAGCCTCTGGTACAAGTACCCTGCCCAGCTTAGCGGTGGGCAGCAGCAAAGAGTAGCTATAGCCCGGGCAATAGCAATGGAGCCCTCTATAATACTGATGGATGAGCCGACCTCAGCCCTTGATCCCGAGCTTGTAGGTGAGGTACTAAAAGTCATAGAGAAGCTGGCTAAACAGAGAAAAACCATGCTCATAGTCACGCACGAGCTCGACTTCGCTCTTGAGGCCGCTGACGAAATAATGGTTCTAGACCATGGCGTTATCGTTGAGAAGGGAACCCCCGAAGAGATACTCAGACACCCAAAGCACGAGAGAACAAGAAAATTCATAGAGAGAATCGCCAGGAGGACAGCGGTATGATCGCAGGGATAATCGAGATACTAAGCTCCTACGGCCACTTACTACTCTACGGCCTAAGAAATACGCTAATACTAACAGCAGTATCCTTCGTGATAGGTTTTAGCCTAGGATCGTTAATAGCAGTGGGCCGGGTATATGGCCCAGCATGGCTAAGAGCCTTACTCGCAGCATACGTTGAGCTCATACGCGGAACCCCAATGCTATTACAGCTATTCATACTCTATTACGCATTACCCGATATAGGGGTTAAACTATCAGCAATGACCGCTGCGATACTCGGAATGGGGCTCAACAGCGCAGCATACCAGTCAGAGTACATACGCGCATCAATAAAAGCCGTACCAAGCGGCCAGTGGGAGGCAGCCCTCAGCATTGGGATGAGCAAACTGCAAGCAATACTAGACATAATCATGCCCATATCGTTGCGCTCAGCGCTACCAGCGTTAACGAACGAGCTAGTATATCTTCTCAAATACTCGTCCATAGCATACTTCCTAACAGTAATCGAGCTAGTATACGCTGGCAAGATAATAGGGGCCGAGACATTCATGTACGTGCAGGTATACACAATAATAGCAATAATATATCTAGCATTCTCGCTCCTA
>JALSNP010000047.1 GCA_026986935.1 Pyrodictiaceae archaeon
CGCTAGCGATAATTGGGGGACCCTTCATAGCTCACGCTAATCACCCACTGGAAGCAGCTGCCCAAGTACTAAAGGACGCTGGGCTGGTCTTAACACCACATACTGTGGCAGGAGCTGTTGTAAGGACGTTATTCGTAGCTGGCCTAGTAATAGCGCTAATCGCGCCAATAATGTATGGGCATGGAGGGTTCGGGGAGAGGGGAATGGCTGGCTTCATGGAGGCCTTTGACCTCCTACTAATGGCGATAGGTAACACAGCGTCGTTCATGCGAATCATGGGGCTCATGCTTGCTCACAGCGGCTTAATGTTTGGATTCCTAATACTAGCGGTGATAAGCGGCCCCATAGCCGGGCCAATAGTCTACATATTTGGCAACATACTCGTAATAGGTCTTGAGGCTCTAGTGGCTTATGCGCACTCGCTAAGGCTTCACTTCTACGAAATGTTCAGCAAGTTCTATATTGACGGAGGAAGACTATACACGCCTATCGAGATCCGGGAGCAGGTAAGCATAGTAGCAGAGTAGCAGTGCCTAGGGAGGCCTAGTCTCTCTTCCTCCTACCTTATTATTGGTTTTACTGATTTTACTTTCTTGGAGCTCATAGATGCTTGCAGTAGAAGCGCTAAGTAATTTTTGTCTTAGTTGATTATTCTAATATTATTCTAATCTTGTGTAAAAACTAGAGAATAATGCTACGCTAGGGATACAAGGTCTATAACTCTCTGCTTAGGCTGTCTACTATAGGCGAGCAGGGATATTATTATGGCGTCCTCCGCGTCCAAGAGTAGGAGCTCCGATACGCCAACTATGGGTTCATCCATAACTGTATCCCATGTAAATATTTTCTTCGCTACTGGTCGAAGACCCTTGCGAACCTTGGCGATAAATCCCTCCAACAAGCCAAGGTTCTCTGATAATCCTCCGTAAGGCGAGTTAGAGAGTATACGTTTCGCCTGCTCCGCGTCGAGGGATTCTACTGCGTTCTTTATCTCTCTCATGGATAGTCTGTAAGAGGATAGTTGGTCTATGTAAGTGTCTATTACTTGACGGGGTGGTTTCATCTCTATTAACGAGTACATCGTCCTTGCCGCATATATGTCGATTCTGCCGCCAAGTATCTCTCTACAAAGCTCCGTGCCAGCAGCGTCGAAACTGTCTCTAAATGCTTTCAAAAGCTCGACGTCAAGAGCTACGCTGAGAGCTTCGGCGCTTCGCGCAGCGGAAACAATTCTGTAGGCTGTGTATAGTCCTACGCGGCGAAGCAGCTGCAGAGGATCTGTTACACCCTCCTCGACTAGGCGTAGGGCGTCTTGAACAAGCTTGTTCTCGGGCCATAGAAGCTCCTCTGCGCTTGGCGGCCTCTCCTCTCTCTGGGCATGCCTTATGATGAGTTCTATGTCGCGTACAACCGGTATCAATATATAGGGTTTTATTAGCTTCATTGCCTTCTCGGATAACGAGGTAGAAACAGAGCTGAGAACCTCTATGAAGAGCCTATAAGCAGCTCGCTCCACTTGGCGAGGGTTTGTGAACTCCTCGCCTGCTTTTAGGAAACGCGTAAGCTTTGTTGCCTGAAACAATTTCACTGTAGTCTCGTCCCCGGTGTACTGGGCAAGTACTGCTCTGAGATCTTCCTCGATGCTCTGCGCCCTAGCTACAACTGTTTTCACGTAGACGTACTCGGGGCCTAGGCCTGCTATGGTTCTCAAGCCTTAATCACCTTTGCGAGGATCTCGAGGGCCTTCTCCACGGCTTTGCCGCGGTTAGCTTGTATTAGCTTAGTTAGCTCTTCGCTCTCCCTTCTCCCCTTCTCCTCGAGCTCCTTGGAAAGACGGTTTATCTCATCCTCGACGAGTTTCTCTATCTCGCTACGCGCATTTGCAGCCAGTTCCTCGGCTCTCTTACGGAGCCTTGACGCTATCTCCTCGGCGTACTGTATCAGCTTCGCAGCGTCATCGTCTATTCCTTGGAGCGCGCTAAGGGCTTCCTTCTCAACCTCTTCAACACCTTTAAGAATCTTGTTCGCTAACTCTTCCGCCACTTCTCTATCACCCAGGCAGCTTAACTAAAACCGCTTGAATAAGAAGAATTCGCTCGCTGAAAACACTTGAGAAGAGAGAAAATACGCACTGGAGCGAGGGATGGAATACCTAGTGCCTGGCGGCTAGAGAACCATTCTCTTGAGCTCCTTGGCTAGCTTCTCGTAGCGCCTAATATCCTCGGGTGTGAGGCTTGGCTGTATGACCTGCATTGCCTTCTCGAAGTGCCTCATATGCACCTCGGTTGAGACTGGTTTACCAGCTTTCTCGAGGTTCTCTCTAACAGCTAGCATAGCGGCCTCACGGCACAGAGCTTCAAGATCAGCGCCAGTGTAGCCCTCTGTTTTCTCGGCTATAGCCTCTAGGTCAACGTCTTCTGCTAGTGGCATTTTCCTTGTGTGTATCTTTAGTATCTCTAGCCTAGCCTTCTTATCGGGCGGGGGCACGTAGATGAGTCTATCGAATCTGCCTGGTCTTAGTAGTGCTGGGTCAAGGATATCGGGCCTATTGGTGGCGGCTATTACGACGACGTTGGTTAAGGGCTCGATGCCGTCAAGCTCCGTCAATAACTGGTTGACGATTCTGTCGGTGACGCCGCTCGTGTCGTGGCGGTAGCCACGGGCAGGTGCTATCGCGTCTATCTCGTCGAAGAATATTATTGTTGGGGCTACTTGGCGGGCTCGGCGGAATATTTGTCGTATTGCTTTTTCTGATTCTCCTACCCATTTGCTTAGTATTTCTGGTCCTCTTACTGCTATGAAGTTTGCACCACTCTCTGTCGCAGCAGCCTTAGCAAGCATAGTCTTACCAGTACCAGGTGGGCCGAAGA
>JALSNP010000048.1 GCA_026986935.1 Pyrodictiaceae archaeon
ATGGCGTGTGAGAAGCCTGTTAAGGTTCGTGACCCTACTACTGGTAAGGAGGTTGAGATTGTCCCTATCAAGGTGTGGCAGCTAGCGCCAAGGGGTAGGAAGGGGGTAAAGATAGGCCTATTCAAGAGCCCAGAGACAGGGAAGTACTTCAGAGCCAAGGTGCCAGACGACTACCCCATATGCAGCTAAAAACAAGAAAAAAGAGAAAAGAGAAAAACACAACCCCCAAACAAAAAATTTTTACAAACATATCCTTAGCTTATCTTAAGGCCTTTATTTCTTCGCTATGTTTTATCCTGCTCCTGGGCGTCTAGTTGCTAACGTGTGTGGCTAAGGCACCGGCTAAAGTAATCTTGATAGGAGAGCACTGGGTTGTGCATGGGTCAAGGGCTATTGCAGCTGCTGTTAGCGTTTACGCGCGTGCTGTGGGGAGGCCAGTAGAGAGCGGTATTATAGTGTCGAGTAGAGAGCTTGGATTAACTGAGGATATTACAAAGTGTAGGCATTTGTGCAACCTGTGGCGCTCGGCCCAGTATATTGCGTCTATAGTTTCTCGAAGCCCATGGCCGGCAAGTATACGTATAGAATCCGATATCCCGGTCGGAGCGGGCATGGGTAGTAGTGCTGCAGTAGCTGTAGTGTTCTCAGCATGCTATGCGCTGCTTGGTGGAGTAAAGCCCTCGGTGGAACTAGTTTTACGCGCTGCCTACGAGGCTGAGAAGGTTGTTCACGGCAACCCTAGTGGTATTGACAACACCGTCTCTGCTCTTGGCGGGTTCATAGTTTATAGGAGGGGCGAGAAGCCGAGAAGGCTAGAAAACATAGAACTGCGTGATACAAGGCTCCTCATAATAGATACCGGGGTACCGAGGTCCACGAAGACTGCTGTGGAAAGGTTCTCTAAAAGACTAGTAGAATTGAGGGATCTAGGAAGAGAACTACTATCGTTGATGGATAGAATCGTTGACCGCGCCATAGAGGCGCTACAAGAGGGAAGCGCGACTAGGTTTGGGCTGTTACTTGACCTTTCTCATGGCCTTCTTAACTCTATGGGGGTTTCGCACGAGTCTCTTGAAGAAGCAATACATATTTCTAGACGGGAGGGTGCTTATGGCGCCAAGCTCACCGGTGCAGGGATGGGTGGAGTAGCAATAGCGCTTGTTCCACGTGATAGGGTAGCTCGTGTGCGAGAGGCTCTTACATCAAGAGGATACAGGGTATTAGAGACTGACCTCGGTGTCAAGGGTTATTCAGTGACTAGTATCCAAGACCATCCCTAAAAGCTATGTCTGTACTAGTAGTATTAATAGGGTGTTATTGCCTCGTCTCTCACCTATCCCGGTATTCGCTCAAATGATGTACTAGGGGGCGCCTTGGTAGCAACGCTGGAGTTTAGTAGGCAGTTACATACAGGGATTGTGTTAACTGCAACAGGTGTATCTAGGTGCGTGGAGATAGAGGGCTATGCAGTATTAACGCCTCTGCCAGTGATTAGCCAAATAGGCGTAGGGATAGCATTTGATGTGCCCGTTGTGGCTGAGGCGTGTGGGCTTGGTAGTCCAGGGCTTAGCGAGGAAGTGGAGATAAGAGTCTATGGAAGAGGGCTCTCTTTCTCAAACCCCGCCCTGCCCAGATTACTTGAGGATGTTGCCACCAAGGCGTATGCGAACAACGGGGAAGTTGATTTCCAAACAGTTATTGAGGTTTCAAAACCCTTGGCAGGCATAGAGACCGTAGTGGCTAGTCTTGAGGGAAGTAACATAGTTGTGCACAATATGCCGATACCCTTGTATGACCTGGGCGGAGTATGGGGGGTAATAGTTAAGCTTAACAAGCCCCTAAACAGCCATAAAATTATTGAAAATATTTTTACAAGGGTAGGGGTCTATGAGAAGATATTGCTCGATCACATAGACAACATAATTGATGGACTATACCTTATCTATCAGAGACTAGGACAAGAGACAATGATGACGAGGCTGAACAAGGTGATAGGATACAATGAAAAACTGGAAGCTTTGGGACTAGTTATTGATATTTCAGGCAAACAGGTAGCTTATCTATTTAGTGATTACGATGATGCTCTGGAGGCATCTCTACGACTGGAATCAGAGGGAGCAGTGCTTGAAGCACCCCTGACAGTCCTAGGCATGTAGCACGTATAATTACTTCTTATGAAACACCCCCGGGTTCTAGAAATTTCAAGGACTAGTAGTAGTCATATCCTATACGGGGTCTCACTGTGCTATTCCGGGTGAGCGCTAGATGCGTAATAATAAGAGACGGAAAGATCTTGCTGCAATTGAGTAAGAAGGGCGACTTCTACAGACTACCGGGTGGCCGTGTTAAACCGGAGGAGACCATAGTGCAAGCACTTAATCGTGAACTAAGGGAGGAGCTAGGTATAGAAAAGATAGATGAACCGGAGCTAGTATTTATTGTTGAGTCGTTTTATCGTAGACATAGCGGTGTTGTTCATGAGCTGGGGTTCTACTTTCTATGCAATGGAGTAGACGCTGAGAAGATAACGCCTAAGGAGAACCACTTGCACGTGGAGTGGGTTCCGTTGGAGAAGATAAGCCATGATAATCTTAGGCCAGCGGCGTTAGCGCCTTATATTGCGAGGCTGAGGCTGGATAAGCCTAACAAGCCGTTATATATAATAAATGTAGACGTTGATAGCATATAATAGATATTTTATCGTATCCCAGCACCACTTAATAAAACATCACTACTGTTTCTGAAATACCAGCTCAACGCCCTTAGGATAGATGTACACATTACCGCCTCGCGCCTGGCCTGGAAGATTTGGTTTAAACACGGCTATAACAACCCCTTTATCACCATGCACACGGACTATTTTGCCCCTGTATTCATTACCTTTATTATCGCGGTATAGGACACGCCAACCAATTAGCCTAGATGCTTCATTTCTTGTTGAAACCCCGTCTACTCTTATCAGCACCTGGTTCTCATACTGCGTATTAGAGCCTAGCCTATAGCCTATCACTATACCCGTAAACACTTTCGTCTCCTCGCTCATAAGCGCTCCGACCCCCAGCAGCATTAACCGTGACTGGGTGTTTAAAAGTAGTGATACCTTAGTCTCTAGCACGGCTAGTTTCTAGGAGGCGAGCAGCATGGGTGAGAAGCTTACAAAACCTCGTATTGTGGTAGAGCCACCAGGTCCTAGAGCGAGAGAGATTATTGAAAGGGATGAGAAATATCTGATGCAGAGCTTTGTACGATGGTACCCGCTTGTCGTAGAGCGTGCAGAAGATTACATAGTATACGATGTTGACGGGAACGCGTACATCGATCTAAACGCGGGTATAGCTGTGCTCAACGTCGGCTCATCAAACCCCGAGGTGATTAGAGCCGCTGCAGAGCAGCTCAAGAAATTCACACACTATAGTCTCACAGACTTCTACTACAAGGTTGCAGTCGACCTAGCTGAGCGCCTTGTAGGCATCGCCCCCGTGGAGAAGCCAGCAAAAGTGTTCTTCACCAATAGCGGTGCAGAGAGCGTTGAGGCGGCTATCAAGGCTGCGAGATACTCCACGGGGCGCCAGTACCTAGTAGCTTTTCTCGGCGCTTTTCACGGAAGAACAATGGGAGCTGTATCGCTAACCGCTAGCAAGCCTGTTCAAAGAAAAGGGTTCGCTCCACTAGTTCCCAGCGTTATACATGTTCCATACCCGTATCCTTATCGTTGCCCCTTCGGCAGCGATGAGCCCGAAGAGTGCGGCGAGAGGGCAATAGCCTATATCGAGGACTGGATATTCGGTAAACTCGTCGACCCCGCTGAAGTAGCTGCCGTTATCGCTGAACCAATACAGGGCGAAGGAGGATACATAGTTCCCCCTGATAACTTCTTCCCCAAACTAGTAAACTTGCTAAGGAAGCACGGCATATTGTTTATCAGCGACGAGGTCCAGGCAGGCTTCTGTAGAACCGGGAAGTGGTTCGCTATACAGCACTGGGGCGTGAAACCAGACATAATAACGGTAGCTAAAGCAATAGCGGGCGGGCTTCCGCTGGGCGCTGCTATAGGAACCGATAAAGCCATGAGTATAGGGCCGGGAGGCCATGCGTCAACCTTTGGAGGAAACCCTGTCTCAGCGGCAGCAGCTCTAGCAGTGATAGACTTCATAGAGAAGAACAGGCTATGCGAGAGAGCTGAGAGGCTTGGTGAGAAGGTAGTAAAGAGGTTCAGAGAGGCTATGGACGAGGTAGAAATGATAGGAGATGTTCGTGGAAAAGGATTAATGATTGGCGTAGAGCTCGTAAAGGATCGTAGAACCAAGGAGCCAGCGAAGAAAGAGCTAGCAGAGATCCTAACGAGGCTCTTTAAGAAAGGGTACCTAGTGATAGGAGCTGGCGTATCAAGCATAAGGATATCGCCACCGCTCACAATAGATGAGGAGGCGCTAATGAACGCAGTAGAAGCTATAATTAATGAGATAAAGAATATAAGCAGGGAGAAGCACTGACCAAGCCCCTGGTCAGTATTTTATATACTACCCGTTACTTAGTATGCCTTGATAAATACTTAGAATAGGTGTCGTGATGAGGCTTACAAGGGGCCTAGCCGTCTAAGGCAATGGGCTATGAACCCGCGGCTGAGCTTTTCTCCTTCTCCCTAACCCCAAGGATACGGGATAACTGCTTCCTCGGAACCTCAAAAACATTCATAGCGATGAATGCTATATACTCGTCGTCCGGCATTATCTTGGGTAGCCCGATGCGAGCTGCAAGCCCTTGCTTAAATGCCTCCTTGGCTATGCGTGTCCTAATCTCTCTCATCGCTATTGATTGGGCCACTCGTAACGCTATATAGAAGCGGGCATACTTCCTCACAGTCCTCTCTTGCTCCGGGAAAACCTTTGGCAGCGTCTTTAAGAGCTTGATAAGCCTATCCTCGTCCTCGAACCCTGTTACCACCTTGGTTGTTATAACTCTTAGCAAACGGGCTGTAGTATTATCATCTATCTGTCCACCAAGTAGGAATAGAACCATCTTCCTAGCCTCCTCGGGTTTTTTGTCAAGAATAGCGTTAGCAGCCTCCTCAAGTGTTTCCTCATAATTGAATATCTTGTGAAAGAGCGACGGGTTTTCCTCATTGAGCATTAACGCGTACCTCCCTATCACATATAGTGTGGCCATCTCCTTATCCCATATATCGTTTGGCCATGCCTTTCCCCGAATGGGTTGAATAGCTCTTTTACGATAAGTCTCTTCAAGTATCTTTGCTGCCTTTTCCCTATCAACTGCCCTATCCTGGAGAATGCGTGACAGCGCCTCCATAGCCGCGTTTATCCGGTTCCTCATAGATTCTCTTGCTTTTCGGGGATTAAGGCTCTCCAATCCCTAGCACCCTTGATGCAATGTTTTTGACTGCGAGAGCAACACCTCTAGGTGAGCCATAGGCACGTACTCCTCCATTATAATGAACTATTACTTTTACATAACCATTTTCTAACCTAATATATAGTACTTGTTTAGTCTTATGCTGCTCGACACGGGTTATCTCGGCGTTTGGCCACCTCTCACGCAGCCTTCTAACAAACCTTATGAGGGATTCCTCGTTGAACCACTTCTGCCTCATCGCGTACCACAGCCCCTTTAGCCTCATCTATGCCCGAGCCTCATCACTCATCAGATCTGCGTGAGCAAGTCATTGGCCTAAGCTTCTCCCACTGTGCCCAGTTACCCGAATTTATAGATAACAGCTTTAGCTTTTTAATAAGTCAATGGGAGGTGGTAATCCATGAAGCCAGTAGCTGTGTTGAGTTATGAGGAGGAATGGATGCCCAACAAGGTTGCTGTGTTTCGCGCCCTCTGCGGACCAGATCACTGCGTTCTACTCTTTTACGTGTATAGAGGAGACCCATACGCTATCATAGTGCCGGCGAGGCCCTCGCCGCTTTGCAGCCTAGTAGACATAGATAATGCTAAAATAGTCTCCAGAATAGTCTCTGATCTCGGGATAAAAAGCGCCTATTTACCAGCTTGCCGAGTATCCAGGAGATTGATGAGAAAGAGCATAGAGGAGACAATTAATACCATGATAGGACTAGGCCTTATTGATGAAATCCTCTAGACCGTGTATGGCCTCTGTCTCGTTCTTAGATACACATAGCCCGGGTGCACTACACGCCCTCATGCGCGCAACGTCCACGAGTACACGGTATGCAAGCCCATTATTATCAAATACCTCTAGAACACCATTACTGTATATTATTCGAACAGCTCCGACCCTCTCGTATCTCCTCGCACTATACATGGGTGCCTCTATTTCCTCCCTAAGGGCCCCCTCTACATGGTTTATGCGTATGCTCGTCGATGCAGGGTCTATTATTACTCGTTTTTCTAGATATATTTTCCTCAATGTATATATTAATACACTTGGCTCCAGTAATGTATAGTTATCAAGAGTTGTTACTGCTTCTAGACACTTCTTTGCCAAATAGACCCCGCTGCGAAGATCCCGCGAGTAGGGCTGTATAGTGGGAGCCTTGTTCATAGACGCTCTTATCCAGTACTCATAGATAACTCCTATCGCCTCATATGTTAGCGAGTTTAGGCCTAGGGATCTCACTCTTAAGGCGCTCGATAATCTCGAGGAGAAAGTCCCACTATAGTCTATTATGAGCGAGGAGGGCGGCTTAAGGAGTTTAGCAGGTTTTCCTCTAGGATCAACTATGTACACGGGGTTCTCTGGCTCCCTAAGCTCTGTTAAGACATTGTTCTTTATAACCTCAAGCGGGGTTCTTGATTCTGTTATAAGTCTTAAAGGAGGCTTTCTACCTAGCCCTATAATGGCTAGGCGCCATCCTTTATAGCCGAGGCCTACGTAGAGGGTGCGCAGAATGACAGCAGCGTCGAATACCGAGGGAGGGGTGATTACCACTATATGAGGATTAGCGTGTTGTTCTACCATCCCAAGAACCACCTTAACCTTCACGACGCGGCGTATATCGCGTATAGTACTGGCTCTATACTCTATGTTGTTCCACGGCCTAGGGTGGAATATAAGCTTGAAATGCTACCAGGGAAGATAAGGAATAGAATAAGGATAATAAATGATATAAACGAAGTAACTAGGCATGAACCCGACTCCTTCTACATAGTGCTTGAAACGTATGGCATTAAATACCTAGGCGAAGTAGAGGTACCTGAGGATAAAAGAATAGTACTAGTTATTGGCGCGGAAGACTACGGCGTCCCCAGGGACGCGCTAAGCGCACTACCCCGGTATGTTGTAGCTAAGCTACCAGTAAGCGTAGAGGGGATGAGCTACAACGTGGTAGCCTCGCTCGTCATGGCCCTCTACGAGCTAAGAAGAAAAGGGATAGAGTAGAAACATTCTTAGCGGGCTATAATGTTATGAATAGAGCTTGTGTGGTGGCCTAGTCAAAGAGATCAGTCCTTTTTGAGGTGGTGCAGCTTAGGAGACAGGCTAAGAATCGCACTCATGTCGAGATACCCGCCAGCGCATTGTGGTGTAGGCGAGTATACACGCATGCTTGCCACGAGTTTATCGTCTATTCAACGAGATGCAAGACTCTTCGTCATATCCACCGAGTTGTCTGGACCAGAGCCCTATACTGATGAGAACATAAGCGTTTACCCAGTGCTCAGCGAGCAGCGCAGAGATTATAGCGCTTCTCTGGATATCCTAGCTAGAGAGAACGGTGCTAATATTCTTCATATAGAGCACGAGTATGGGATCTTTAGAGATAGCCAGGGTCTCTTAAATATAGTAAACGAGGCTAAGAAGGAGAGGCTTGTAGACAAGGTTGTCATCACGCTTCATACAGTCTATCACCCCCTATCTAGGCGCAACGACGCCCTAGAATTCCAAGCCAGCCTCCGCACCCCTGCTATAGACATGGTGGTTGTGCATAGTAGGCTCCAGGAATTCGAGCTGGAGGCCCAAAGTGTCCCCATGGAGAAGATCATCAGGATACCGCATGGCACACTGATTAACCCGTATATAAGTGCGCCGCGCAATCGTCTACGCCAATCCTTAGGCATAGAAGAGGGCCTTAACGGGCTCGTCCTCGTAGTACCGGGCTTCATTAGGCCAGATAAGGGGCTTGATGTGTTGCTACAAGCGTTAAACAAGGTCTCGTTTCCCTACACGCTCATAGTCGCTGGCGAGTTCAAGGATACTAGGATAAAAGAGCTTATTGCTAGCAACCCATCTGTAATTGTTATAGAAAAGTACCTATCACACGATGAGATCTTGAAACTAATAGCTTTATCAGATGTGCTTGTCTTACCTTATAGGGATAAGCCAGGCACGTACTCAGTAAGCGGTATACTCCATTTATCAATGGGCAGTCTTCGCCCAATAATAGGGACTAGGGTGCCACGCCTCATAGAGCTATACACTAGGGCGCCCAGAATGTGTGTCGCACCCGGTAGCGTGGAAGATTTACGAAGAAAGCTGGAGTGGGCTTACAATAACTACGATCTAGCCGTTGCCTATATGAGCGAGCTCTACGCCTATGCTGCAAGAACTCAGTGGATTCGCATGGCTCAGCGCCATTTAAGCCTTTATAGGAGATTGCTGGCTAGAGAGGCAGCCTCGTGAACCTAAACGGTTTAATTATGTTATAGACTTCCTCTTTTAGGGAATCCTTCGCTATGAACGCTCCCCGGATAGCAGCTACTACTGTCGGGGACGGGGACCTTACGCCACGCATGGCCATGCAGAGATGAATCGCCTCAGTAACCACCATAACGTCAGGGGAGCCCGTCGCTTTTATAACCTCGTCAGCTATTTGTTTAGTCATCCTCTCCTGTATTTGTAGCCGGCGCGAGTATTTTTGCACTATTTTCACGATTTTACTAAGCCCTATGACCTTGCCCCGGGGCAAGTAGGCTACGTGAGCCACCCCGAAGAATGGGAGCAAGTGGTGCTCGCATAGGCTGAAGAAGCGTATCCCACCGACAACAACTAGGTCACTGCTCTCTGTGAACCATGTATACTCTTCCTCAGCATCATAGCCTCCTAGTATCTCCTCGAGCATGTCCGCTACGCGTTGAGGCGTCTCCCTAAGCCCCTCCCTATTTGGATCCTCTCCTATGGCCTCAAGTATCATTCTAACGGCTTCTTTGACTCTCTCCTTGTCAATACTCATTGCTATCTCCCAGCCAAGTAACTAGGGGAAGACTATATTTAGCTAACCCTTGTTAAAGAGGGCGAAGACTAGGTACTTGTATAAATCCTTATATCTTAGAGAGCCTTGTAGTATGAGTGGCGAGAACATGACGAGCATACATGAGCGCATAGGCCCAGGAAAGAAAGCCCCTGACTTAGTCAACGTACTAGTAGAAATACCTATGGGGAGCAGTATCAAATACGAGTTTGACGAGGAGACAGAGATTATTAAGGTAGATCGATTCCTATACACATCGATGGTTTATCCATTTAACTATGGCTTCATACCTGGAACGCGCGAGGAGGACGGAGATCCGGTAGATGTGCTAGTTGTCTCTCTTTCCCCAGTGCTGCCAGGCACTGTGATAGAGGCTAAGCCTATAGGCCTTTTGGAGATGGAGGACGAGGAAGGACCTGATAGCAAAGTTATAGCGGTGCCAAAGGAGAAAATTGACCCAGTTTACGGCAGAATAAACTCCGTAGACGAGCTACCCGATATAATAAAAGAGAAGATTAAGCATTTCTTTGAGCATTATAAGGAGCTTGAGCCGGGTAAGTGGACCAAAGTAACGGGGTTCAAAGGACCCGAGGAGGCTAAGAAGAAGATCAAGGCTGCGATAGATAGGTTTAAGAAATAAGCCTTTCATTATATTTTTAGTATAGTCGTGCCGGGTATTAGCTATTTTTACCTGCGCCAAGCTATTTAGGGAAACCGAGAAGAGGCGCACCCTGGTAAACTATGTTTGTTTAATAAAGTTAATAAAATAATATACATAATATTTTCACAATAGGGTAACGAGCACTATTAAGGTGCTTTGCTTTGAGATTAACACCTACGTGTATAGCGTGCACACTTGCACGTAGAGCAGCAGAGCTTGAGCAACTAGACATGGATAATAGCAAGAAGCTTGGCATATATAGGGATTTACTTGATGCGGTTAATCTCTATATTGGTCCTGATATAGAGGTGGCTGTTCTCGAGTCCGTCGTATTTCGCAGGTTCAAAGCACTACTCGGCGGTAAAAACGTGTATGAGGACATAGTGCAGGAGAAGATTAGCACAGCAATAGCGAGATCAAACGAGATATTTGAGATGATAAAGGCTAAGAGCCTTGAGGATAAGCTTCGCTTAGCATTGTACGCAGCAACGCTTGCCACGGGCTATGATGTGCTTGAAGTACCTGAGAGAATCCTTATGGAGCCACCGAGCCTAGCTGATCTAGCTCTTATAGGCTCATCCATAAAAATCGGGCGAGACGACTCGCCTAAGCTCATTGAATACCTAAATAAGCTGAAAGAAGCAGGGGGGTCAGTATACTACTTATTCGCGTCGGTAGTTGAGCTACCTTATGATAAGATACTCGTCCGGATACTATCTGAGGATCTGGGTCTAAGCGTCATAGCTGTTGTGAGGGGGTCTCGTTACCGTGACTATGTCGTGGCAGAGGATCTCGAACAACACGGTGTCGTAGAACACGTCTCCGAGGTCATAGATACGGGGATCGACTCGCTTACCGTGACTAGGGATGAGCATCCCCATATATATGATCAGCTTAATGAAGCCTCTATAGTGTTTATAAAGGGGGCTGAACAAGCAATATATTTTCACAATAACCCGTTGTCGTCCCCTCATGTAGCGCTCTTCATGTCGCCCTGTAGCATAGTATCTAGAGCCTTCAATGTACCTATTAGGAGCCTAAACATCATAGCCAGAAATATTGGAGAAAGTCAGTCAGGATAGGACCTCGTCACACCAGCGAAGACCAGGGCTGGTCAGCCGGGGTTCTATCACTCATCCATCTCCTCTTTTCCTTCTCCCACTGCCCGTATAATAGTTAGTGGCACGTGATTGACTTACTCTTGTCCTGGAAGTAGTCTGCTAAGAGGAGGAAGATTTTGAAATTATCACTCAAGGGGTTTGACCCGATTAAGCTTAGTGCTAGGCTTGAAGAACTCGTGCAGAGGGGTGTAGAGAGGAAATATTATCGTTTTAGAGGTACAAGGTTCTATGGTGGGAGTGTTACAGGCGATGTCGTTGGGTGTAATCTGAGGTGCATTTTCTGTTGGAGCGGGAGGGCTAGAGATGACCCCCGAGTAGGGTTCTTCGTGTCCCCGGAGACGGCGTTTAGGCGCTTAAGAAGTATTGCGAAAAAACGTGGGTACAGATATGCAAGGCTCTCT
>JALSNP010000049.1 GCA_026986935.1 Pyrodictiaceae archaeon
CGAGGGGCCCCTGTAGGTTCTCGAACCTGTACTCTATCCCTAGTTCATCGAATAGCTGAGCCACATGCTCAGCAGCTACCACTATTTCATCGCTTCCTTGGAGCCTATGAAGCCTGGATAATGATGCTAGTAGCTCGAAGCCACGAAGCTCGTCTACTCCCCTAAGAGCACTATGGTACAGCTCCTCTAGGCTCATCTACTCCACCCCAGGGCTCTGGATCACTGATTCTGCGAGCTCCGAGCCGCGAGGCAGCCAGAAACCATTGCTAATAGCATATTTTATAATAGATTCCAATACTCTTATTCTAGCACCTCTACCGATGCACTGGGGGTGCATAGTCAGGGCTATGTATCCTTGGCTCTCCTTGGTGTAACGTAACTCATCCATCCACATGTCTAGGAGCTCTCGGGGTGTTAGAGACCGGTAATACTCTAGATACGGCCAGTCATCAAGCCTCCAATCAACTGGTAGTTCAACCATCCTCACACCATTGTGCTCGATCACGTAGGGCTCCTCGTCATCCATGAGGCTACTATCATAAAGGAAGCCGTAGCTGGCTAAGAAGGATAGGGTATTATCACTCCATCTCCAATAAGGTGCGCGAAAACCAAGCAATTTCTCACGGGTCCTACTCGTTATCGAGGAGACCATTTTACGGAACACATCGTTCTCCTCCTCCCAGCTAAGCTGGTCAAGCCTCTCATGCATATAGCCATGGCCAGCTACTTCGTGGCCTCTGCTCATAATCCTTTCTAAAAGCCATGGGTATTTCTCGGCAACCCATCCAGGGACAAAGAATGTTGTCCTCACATCGTACTTGTCTAGAACGCTAAGAACCTTGTCTAAGCCCTTTTTTACAGTGAAACGCCCCCTACTCCTAGCCACGGGGTCTGCTCCTCGATACGCTTCAGCAGAGTCCACGTCTAGGTCGAAGCTAAGGAACAGAATAGGCCTTTTCATACATAATCCCTTCCAACTCTACACTCTAGGCTAAGGATTAAAGACGGGTTCTTCGCCGCACACTTTCCTGCCACTATACTGGGTAACGTAACTCTAATATAACGACCATGCACTATAATCCCTACTTGCGTGATTACATTTGGCCAATAGTATTGTTGAAAAGATGAAACGTGTTCTTGGCAGACACAGGGTGTACGATGATCCTGCAATAGTTTCTCTCTATGCTAGGGAAGCTAGCGGGCTCCACGCATCAGAGCTACCAATGGCTGTTGTATTCGCCGAGAGCGCTAGCGATGTGTCTCAGCTACTAAGACTAGCTTATCGCTACGAATTCAAAGTGTTTCCACAGGGTACTTCGACGAGCCTCTCTGGCTCAGCTGTGCCTCTTGATAGAGGAGTAGTGCTTAGCCTTGAGCGTATGCGCCGGGTTAAAGAAATAAGCGTACTGGATTCAGTGGCCGTTGTTGAGCCAGGGCTAAGAATAGATGATCTTAACCTTGTACTGGCTAAGCACGGCTACATGTTCCCCGTAGACCCAGCCAGCTCCGCCGTGGCGACGATAGGTGGTGCTATAAACACTGGCGCTGGGGGCATGAGGGGAGCCAAGTACGGGACTATGCGTGACTGGGTGCTCATGCTACAACTAGTCTTGCCAGACCAGGACGGCACTGTTATGAGAATAGGGTGCAGGACTGTAAAATGTAGGCAGGGCTACGACCTAGTAAGACTAGTTGTTGGGAGCGAGGGAACCCTCGGCGTAGTAACTGAGGCAACGCTACGTATAACACCGTTACCCGAGGAATCGCCCACGGTACTGGCATTCTTTAGCGAGCTAGACGACCTCGTAGAAGCAGTGAAGAGTATCAAGGGGAACGCGTGGCAACCGCTGATAATGGAGTTCCTAGACGCCGACACGGTGAAAATAGCCAAACAATTCGTTAACACTGATATAGATGCTGAGGGGCACATGCTCCTAGTAACAATGGATACAACAAGAGAGTCGAGAAGAAGGGTAATGGAGCAACTGATAAGCCTGCTCAGAGAGAACAACGCGGAAAAGATCTATAAAGCTAGTAGCCTAGAGGAGGCTGAAAAGAAGCAGCTCCTAGCTCTGAGAAAAAGCCTATTCCCAGCCCAGGTACACTATGCTAGAAAACACCTAGGCGGAAAGGGGAGAATCCACGTACTAATAGAGGACATAGCAGTACCCCCAAGCAAACTAGCCGAGGCGGTAACAGAGCTAAGAAGAATAGAGCAAGAGCATGGGTTCAAAGTACTCCTCGGCGGCCATATAGGTGACGGAAACCTACACCCCGCCATAGGCTACAACATAGACGACCCAGAACAGGTCAGGAAGGTAGAGGAATGGGCGCTGGACGTGATGAGGCTAGCTATTAAGCTAGGAGGAACAATAAGCGCTGAACACGGGATAGGAGTACTCAAGAAACAGGGGCTAAGAATGGAGTTAGAGAGCCTAGGCGCCCTAAAAGCCCTAGACATAATGAGATCTATTAAGAGCATCTTCGATCCAAAGAACATACTAAACCCCGGCAAGGTGGTATAGAGACGATGATAAGCTCCGCCGAGGAAGCATTACTAGAGACCGAGAAATGCATGTACTGCGGCTTCTGCGAACCAGTATGCCCCACGCTGCCCTACGGCCCACACCGCGGCTACGGGCCACGGGGAAGAATACAGCTCATAAAAATACTAATAACGGGCCAAGAACCGAGCCCAGAAACCATATCGTCACTATACACCTGCACGCTTTGCGCGGCATGCATAGAAAAATGCCCCGCCAAAATAAACATACCACGTTTAGTAGTATATGCTAGAAGCATAATCGCTGGCCAAAACTAATATAGCCAAATC
>JALSNP010000050.1 GCA_026986935.1 Pyrodictiaceae archaeon
CCCTAGCTGAGGCAGTCGCCGAAGCTATATCAAGAAAAAGCCTAGTTCTAATAACAACTCATAGTGGTAGACTAGCTCAGATACTATGGGAGGAGGTTCTGAGAAAGGGCTATGGATCCCGGGTTTACTACGTGTACCGCGATCCCTCGGAGGGAACTGTTCTCTACGAGGTAGATATGAGGCAATTAGCTACGAGGCTAGAGGACCTAGACTATATAGTCCATGAGCATCCGGGCGATGTAGAACAGATGCTCCGGGATAAAATACTGCAACCCCTGAAAACGAATACATGATAGAATAAGATGATGGAGGGCACTATTATGACTATTATTGCTTGCGGAGAGTGCTGGCTAAACTGGGGGATAGCTAGTCTCATCTTATCACAATTATTAGACGAGAAAAGGAGGCCAAGCCACTGTACTGGCGTAACTACGTGCATAACTCGTTTCAATAAAAAGATAGAGGGCGCTATTAGCAGGAAACATGGCACGCGTTTCCTGCTTGTCGTGGATAGGGAAAAAGCAAGAGAACTGCAAGAATACTTGAAAACTTTCTTAGAAAAATATAGCTGTAAGCCAAAGAAGTATGCCAGACATACAGCAGGTAAACATGTTATAATCTATGAGTGCCTTGGGAGAGCTACGTTAATAGTATTCAATGGCCCGCCTGAAGAAATACTAAAAGAGATTGATGACAAGCTAAAAGAGTTGCTGGAAAACCCTGACAATGTGAAAAGGTTTAAGAATAGAAGAGAGATTGTGAAAGCTTTAGAGAGTATTAGGGCAAGACTCAGCGATGAGGCTAGATGCAATGATGCAGTAAACGTTGTGGAGAGAGGTCTATGTGCCCTATTCAAAGAGGTTAAGAGGTCGTGGGAGGCCTAATCACATAGCAACTCGTATCTAATGGTTACGTGTTTTTATCTAACGCTTAAGATCTCGGTGAATTGGTGGGTTAGTGCTGCTGGCTTGGCAGCTTCTCGGTTTCCTGCTGGGCTATGCTGTGCTGGTTGTGGTTGCGATTAGGGGCCGGGGTGCCCTGGCCGCGATAGCCTCGATGATAGTTGTCTACACTGTTCTAGCCCTCTATCTTGCGGGGGCTTGGCCGGTGCTGTATTCTCTCCGCCACGTACTCTATTGGAGTGATTTGAGAGTATTCGTCTATATCTTCTTTAGCCTTATGCTCGCAGGCGTGCTCCGGGAGACGGGGTACCTCGACTTAATGGTCCGGGGCGCTTCTGGCATAGGGTGTCGCTTCAGCTACGCCGCGGTCCCCTCCCTGATAGGCCTTATCCCGATGCCTGGCGGGGCCCTCGTCTCAGCCATAGCTATGAGGAGGAAGTATCTCGAGGAGTCCCGTATGCCGCCCGAGTGGGCCAGCTTCCTTAACTACTGGTTCCGCCACATATGGGTACCGGTGTGGCCCATATTCCAGGCCGTGATAATAACTGGCGCGGTTCTGGGAATATCGCCGGAGGCTGTTGTGTCTAGGACGTGGCCAGAGACTCCGGCAGCGATAATAGCTGGGCTCCTAGTCGGCTACGCGGCGCTCCACCGCTACAAGTGCTCCCCAGGGGAGGAGGATAGGCCAGCACTACTCCTAAGAGCTACATGGCCCCTAGCACTACTAGCCATACTGGTCTTCGTCGCCAGGCTAAACCTGCTCCTATCCCTCATAGCGACCCTCGCGGCGACACTAGCCGCGCTTAGACCGGGTAGGGAGCAGCTACGCCGCGCACTAGGCCTAGCCACGAGCCCAAGGATACACGCCATACTATTCGAGGCCCTCTATCTGAAAAACCTCCTACTCTCGACAAGCGCGCCCAAAGCCTTCTACGCCGCCGCGGCCTCCACGGGGCTACCCCCCTGGGCCATAGCCATAATAATCCCGTACATAATGGGGCTAGCAGCTGGCGGGGAAAGCTTCTTCGCAGCAACAGCCATACCACTCCTAGCAACCTACATAGCACCAGGAGGAGCCATCAACAAGACAATGCTACTACTAGCATTCACCGGCGGCTCAATGGGGGTAATGAGCTCCCCCGTACACCTCTGCTTCGCCCTAACCGTGGACTACTACAAAGCAAACCCCGCCAAGACACTACTACTAGCACTCACAGCATCACTAACAACAATACTCATAACCCTACTAGTAATAAAGCCCCTATACTAGCACCATCACCACCAAACCCGGCAACCCATAGAGCTAGCCTGCCAAGATGCAGTACCCCGCTATCACGAGCCGGGGAGACAAGCACCGAGACCCCGAGAACACGAGACCAAGGTACCCCAAACACTCTTCTCAATAGAAACAAGTACTCTCAGCAGGAACCAACTAAGTCCTAGCAACCACTCCTCTAGCCCAGCCAGAGATAGGTTGCTGGTCTCCGGAGCCGCAGGGGTCCCGGGTCTCTGATCCCGGTGGGCCCGCCACTATATACCCTATATGTAAAATCTTTCTCTTTTCTGAAGAGTAGAATTGCAGCTCTAAATCCAGGCAAGGCTCTAGGATAGTCCTCACTTCACCCGGGAATAGTCCTGGTTGATAACCTCTCCTTCAAGAGTTAAGGGACTACTTTGAGCCAGGGTATTCTCTTGAAGTCCTCGTCAAGGGTTAGGATAGTGTCTACCCCGTAGTGCCTGCATGTTAGCGCTATGATGGCGTCTCTTGGTGATAGCCTATAGTTGTCCATAGTGGCGATTATTTGGCTTGGTTGCGTCTCGGCATCTGCTAGTATTTTCACGTACAGCTCTTCTAGGAGTGAGACGAACTTGTTGAGGCTTTCCCTTGCAAATCTTACGCCTTTGCTCCTAACAAGCTTTCTCAGGTCGTAAGCTCTCCTTATACCATACTTGTTCATTGCTTCCCTTCTTATAATGAAGTGGAGTACTTCGTCAACGACTCCGATACTCGTTGCTAGTAATGGGTATTTGTCCAAGAACTCCTCTGCATCAGAGGCTCGGGTGCCCTCATAGAGGAGTTGGATGAACACATTGGAGTCTACGAAAACGTATCCTTTCATAGGGGCTCCCACTCTGCTTCGGCTAGTAGCTCCTCTATCTCCTCCTCGGAGGCCCTGCCCAGTACACCTCTATACTTTCTGAGAATCCTCCTCCTCTCCTCCCCGACCGGGACGAGCACTGCAACCCTCTCTTCTCCCTCTCGGAGATCCACAGGCTCTAAGGGCTTAAGCACACCCTTCTCATACCTCACCCTTACAGCTTTAGACAATTCCTACACCCACGTCAAATATAAGCCCCACAAGCCAATTAGCCTTTACCCAGCCTAGCATGTTTCCAGATTACCAGACAATGATATTCGTGGCAATAATCACTCGTGAAGAGTGTTTCCAAATCATGGTTTCCGCCGGAAACATTCTTTAAATATCTCCAGCCTTCAGAGCCAGCGGTCCCGGGCTCTAATCCCCGCAGGTCCGCTACATGATTCTTTCTGCTTTTATCTTGCTAAATAAGCGTTAGTGGTAGTACATAATACATTCTTACTCGTTGTCTCATTGTTCTTATAAAGAGTATGTTTATCAGAGCTCTTATCTAGGCTATGATCGTGGATTGTGCTAGTGATGAAGCGATATTGCATTGGGAGTGCTGAGGCCTAGTTTCTTTGCTGGTGAGTAGAGCTGCTAATGTAGACTTTATAGTGGGTTTAAATCTCGTTAATACCGTACCTATATTGGGGGATGACGAGGCATGAGTAAGGTCGTTGAAGCTGTGTATGAGAAAGGTATACTGCGTCCGCTGGAGAAGCTTGATCTGCCTGAGGGTGCTCGGGTCAAGCTGAGGATTGAGGGAATCTATGGCCTACTAAAGGATTGGAAGATTGATCCCCAGAAGCTGAAGGATGAACTGAGGAAGCTACATGGTTGAATAGCCTTGACACGCTACTACGCCGATACATATGCTCTTGTCGAGATCCTTAGAGGTAACCCTGCTTACGAAAAATATGCTAGTAGGGAACTCGTTACTAGCGAGTTTAACCTATTAGAACTCGCCTATGCATTAACAAGAGATTACGGTAAAGAAAAGGCTGCGGAGATACTGAAAATAGTACGAGCCTTCATAACTATCGTAAAGCCCACAGATAAAGACTATGCTGAGGCCTCCGCATTGCGCATAGAGCTGAAAAAGCAAGGTAAAAACTCTCCCTAATAGACGCCTTGGGATACACGATTGCAAAACGTCTCAAAATACCATTCCTTACAGGCGACCGTGAATTCAAAGAACTAGATAACGTAGAATATGTTAAATAGAAAGATTAAATACATCATTTAGCTGTAGCAATTTTATATGTAAGTATATATATTTGTGTATTTTTCTTTATAATTGTTTCCTTTGATTGAAGTAATGTTTTTATTTTAAAACATTTAAATAGATATTGACGTCGCCAGAGGCAAGCGGTGAACGCCTCCTCAATGACGGATGAAAACTATCCAACAGGGGAGAAAAGATGAGCTGATAACCAAAACATATAAAAATAGAGAGAGGCGAACCCGGCCCTCTAGCTCCACGCTCATCGATAAGTAGCGGGTTGGCGCCGGGCTCTAATGCCAGTACTGTTGTCTCCGCTTCACCTCTATCAATAAATTCTTCAAGAAGAAAGACACACGTGCCTCATCACTCATCTTTTCCACACGGATGAAGGCTGCTCTAGTATCGTCTCACTACGTAGGCTTACCTTACAATTGCTACTTCTCTCCAAGCAGCCTTGGGCACGATGATTTTCTTGAAGAGCTTCTCTAGGAGGTCTAGGCGACGTATTCTGGCGAGTGCGATAATAATACTTGAGTTAGAGACGACAATTAAATCCAAATTTCTAGTGTTGCTGCCTTCTCGCTCTCTCCGCAAGTTTCTTGGCAGCCTCCAAGTCTTCTCTCAACTCCTCTTCGCCGTAGCGTATTGGTACCCCCTCCTTGGCTAATAGCTCTAGGAAATCCCGTTTCGAGAGCCCTGCTATCCTCCGGGCCTGGCCCAGACTGGCTATGCCCTTCTCATACAGCCCCGACGCCAGTTCTACTCGCAGCCTCTCCTCAAGCTCACTAGGAGGAACCCGGCAGGTTCTCTGGAACCTCGATAACAACTCTCTTAACACCAACCTTAGCCACTCTAACCCCCTACAAACACTATACACATGAAAGCTATTAGTTCCTGCTATCCCCGATAACGAGGCCAGTTTTTAGCAATACCAAATCCCTGGATGAACCGTCCCATATACTAGAGACAGATATGAAAACTATACCTAAGTGTCCCAGATCAATATCAGCTTCTAGGACAAAGATAATTTAAGTCTGGCCTTCGGAGCCCTGGGGCCCCGGATCCCCTAATCCCAGCGGGCCCGCCACTTCTTATAGGACTTGTTTCTCTTATAGCATGGCCTATGAACTCCTCACTAGGTCTTAATATCTATGATGTAAGATGTTTCTGGGAAAAGGAGTTCCTGCTAGTCTGGTTAAGGATGTTCATGCGAAGGGACTCTGCGGGTGTTACGATGCGGTGCTGGGGCTTGGGTTTACGGCTTCATGTTTTCCCTTAGTTCTTCTACTCTTCTCATAACCATGTTGTATTCCTCTACCAGGTAGTAGGCCTCTATTCCTGCACGTCTAGAGTTCTTGACGAGCAGCCTATCGTTGGCTACTATGATGCTGTTGGTTAGTATTGCGGTGCTATGTAGTAGGCATCTACGGCTCTAGGATGGATTTTATCGGCTACGTACAGGGCAATCTCCTCGTTAAGCGTAGTAGCTTCTCACGCCCGCTCTTGTAGCCAAGCCTACGCGACACAGCTATAAGCTCAATCTCAATTACCCTTGGCGCGTAAAGGGGTAGGCCCTCTACATGCTTAAGGAGGCCTATTGCTTTACCGTATCTCTCCGGATCCTTATTAAATAGAGCATCTATTAGCACACTTACATCAATAACTATCATTTCCTTATCTCCTCTAGTGCTTTAACGGGCTCGTCGACCTTGGGGTCTCTCTTCTGAGGCTCTCTACAAGCTCTGCAAGACCATGCACTGCTCTCTCCTCAATACTTACGATGACCTCCTCACCCTCCCTAAGATCAAGCCTTCCCAAAGGCTTCAGTACGCCATCCTCGTATCTAGCACGGATAACTCTGGCCATACTATACAACCCAGCAACACATAATGCGAATAGGCACTGATAAACCTAGTCGGGTGCTGAGGTATATCTACAGCAAATAATCTTTACTAAACTATCTATAATTATCATAGATACTTGTGCTGCAAAACCGTCCTAGCCACATTCGATAAGCGGTATATGTACTGAGGGTTTAGTGGTGGTATTCGTAGTAGGACCACCCTGGTAATATTTGGTTTTGTGAGTGCTATTCTTTCAAAGTCCTTGTCAAACGTTATTATTATTCTTGGCTCTCTTATGGCTAGCTCTATTACTTCCTCATCGATCATGCCGGGTTTGAGCTCTCAAACGGGAACAATATCGTATCCTTTCCTCCTAAGTTGTGTGGCAACGCTTTGAGGAATATTCTCGTCTGCTAGGAGCCTAGGCTTTGACAATAACTTCCTCCCTCAGAACCCTAGCAGCGTACCTAATAGCTGCTAGCACATTCTCTCGTGCCCAGCAGTATCCTCTCGATAGCCTCGCTGAGCGCTATGCGGTCTAGGAAGTCGCGGTATAGAGTCTTGCCGCCGTCAACCTCTACTGTGACGGGGATCGTCATGTAGTTCACGGTCTTAGCATTAAATACATAATGCGACTATATGTCTTTGTAAACGAATATGGGGAAAATACAAGTATTAAAGCAATGCGGTTTTAATGAAGTACATAGCGTACAAATATTGAAAGAAGTAAAATTAGAACATTCATCTTAAGACTTGACTTAAGCCAATAGTTAAAGATGTATATGAGATGGTGGGAAATTGAAGTTCTTTAGGAGTATTGCCGCCTACTTGGCCTATGTTTTTCTCTCCGGGTTATCGAGCTTGGCAACACCCTATCTTGTTGATAAACTCTTTGCTGGCCAGATGTATCTTTACGGTGCACTCGTTTCTCTCGGGAACATGCTGCGCATACCGTTTAGGTTTATTAGTGCTCGTCTTATAGCCTCGATGGGCATCTCCTCGACACTAGTGCTCGTAATCCTGTTTGCATCCCTTACCCGTGTATTACTGTGGCTGGCGTACGAGTGGGGTGATACGCTGGGCATAATGATATTTGCTTTATCCATCATAATAGCTGCAGCCTATCGTGCTGCCCAGGGCTATGTCGTGCCTATAGCGCTCCGAAAACGCCGCTACTTCAAAACGTTTTGGTTCTTCACACTATCGTCTCTAGAATCCATGCTAATCGCTTTAGCACCGCTCATAGCCAGCCTAGTGCTCGTCCCTACACTAGGCAGGATTGACCTCCTCTTCCCCCTAACCGCAATCGCTCTCTTAACGCTACTTGTCCCTGCTTGGAAGATAGAAGGTGACGTAACAACTGCTAGAGAGAAGGCTAGTGTACGTGAACTGCTACGGGTAGAGAAACCTCCCAGGGACTTGCTGCCGTTGATACTCGTTGTTGGGATAGACGTGTTTGCCTGGAGTACTTTCCTCCCGTACCTCTACGTATACCTTGTCTCTAGAGGCTTCTCGGTGAACAGTGTAGCTCTAAGCATGGCGAGCTTCTACGCGCCCTCGGTTCTCCTTCCCCTAATAGGGCGGCTACTCGATAGAATACACGGGGATCAGGCTAGGTTGTATATCGCGCTTCTAGCGTGCATACAGGTACTTGGCGTTCTTGGCCTAGCTGTATTAGAGTTCCAGCCACAAGTATACATTATGACATTCGTTTTCATAGGATTTGCGACCACTATAACCTCGCCACTAATGCAGTCACTCCTTAACACGCTGACCAAGGAGAAGGGGGTAGAAGTATACGCAAATATACTAGCGTGGTGGAGAAACATCTCTACAATTGCTGGATTCGCTGGAAGCGTAGCGGGCGGAATCCTATTCTCAAAACAAACCATATACCTGAAAACATGCATAGTATTACTAGTAATCGTATTCATAATCTACGCCACGTTATTATATATAGAGTATAAAATTTTCTAAAAATTAATGATTAGATTCATAAGCCCAACCGTCTACGTGAAGTAGGTGCTCAAGATTGCCAAGTGAAATAGCTATGATCATAGCAGCTTATTCAGTTTAAATTATTATAGTCTATTGCTCTTTACTTAAAGTTTATTATATTCCATATGTATATACGTATAGAGGAATAGCACGGGTAGGGATTTGCTTGAGGAGGCTAAGCTTTATGTCAATGAATTGGGTAGGAGTTTGGGCGATATAGTCGAAGGGTACTTTGAGTATCGAGACCCTGGAGCTACTAGACCAGGTCTGCCTAGGCGTATCAACGGGCACCAGGTTGGGAATTGCTCTAAGAGAAACAACTTAGTATTACCGAGCACATGAGGAAGGCAGCGTGGAGGCTAATGATTAAGGCCATGAGCCGGAAGCCACGGGATTCATGCGGGGCCGCCTAGGAGAGCTACGTGTTAGCGAGGCACGCTATGAAGACCTCCTCGGGGAAGTGGGTCAGCAGTACCCCTAGGCTACTGTCCCAGGTATCTAGATAATATGTATGAAAACTATACCTATCTGTCCTAAGACGCTATCAATTCCCAGAGCAATTGCTTATAGGTCTTGAGTCTTTGGAGCCGGAGGACCCCCGGGTTCAAACCTGCGGCGGTGCGCCACTCAAACATCTCCATGAAGAGACTTAGCCGCTAGTTGCTAACCGGGGAGGGAAGGTTTACTCCCTTTGCTAAGGGATAATCATAGCTGATAGTCTCGAAAAGCTAGGGGACTACCTTAAGCCATGGAACCCGTTTAAAGTCCTCGTCAAGTGTTGCAATGGTATTTATTCCATGGTGTTTGCATGTTAATGCAATTATGGAGTCTGCAGGCATAAGGCCATATTTTTCAATAATGTCAACTACCTCCTGCGGCTCTAGTGTTATAGGTAAGGTTATGAACAATTTTAGTATTGGTTCTACATCGTTTCTGATTAGCTCAGTGAGTCTCTTATCCTTTTTAGCTAGTAGTTGCCTTATTCTTTTCGAGCTAATTCCAGTCGTAAGTCTGAGATAACCATGGATAACTTCATCTACTACAATAGCATTAATGTATCCAGTAATAATATGATTTTCAACGTCCTCAATAATCCTATAAGCCTGCTCGTCTTGGCCTGCAAGAAAGGCTAGGATTATGCTAGAGTCCATGAATATCCTCATTCTCTATCTCCTCAAGGATTCTCAGGAATTCGCTCTTCGTAAGTCCTGGCCTTCTCTTCTTCGCAATACCATAGAGCCTTTCGGTGAGAGAGCCCCTACTAACCTTCAAAATAATCTGCGCCTCCTCCCCTTCCTTCATATCTAGCGGTTCTAATGGCTTAAGAACGCCGTTCTCATATCTCACTTTGATAACCTTAGACATTTTCAAGCACCCTTCAATTCAATAGATATTATATGCCTTAGCCAATTAGTCTTTTTGCTAGCTTTAGAGTGTTCCATATTATCAGTAAATAATATCCCTAGTGATAGCCATTTGTGGAGAATGTTTCGATGTTTTCATCCAGAGACATGGTTTTTATATCCCGAGTCCTCGGAGCCGCAGGGGCTCTAAGCTAGAAATCCCGGCGGGCCCGCCACAAACCCTCCACGTAAAGCCTCTTCCCCCTTTGAAGAGTTGGGTCGCGACTCCGAGTTCAACCAGGAATCTAGTTTACTTCCTGCTTCACAAGGGGTAATCATGGTTGAATACTTCTTTAAGTGCTAGGGAGTTACTTTGAGCCAAGGCACTTGTTTAAAGTCCTCGTCAAAGGTTAGGATAGTGTCTATGCCATAGTGTCTTGCGGTTATCGCGATTAGGGCATCTCCCGGTAGGAGGCTATACTTCCCTATGGTTTCTAGAATCTCTGTAAGACCGCCCTTATCTTCTAAAACAATTATTCCAAGTCTGTCTATCATCTCCTCAACGTCATTTATTACATCATTGAACTCATTCAGGCCATGTTTTCTTATATGTTCTCGTAGCTGGTCTAGCTTCCTTATTCCTAGCCTTCTCCAAGCCTCAAGCCGTATGAGCGTGAAAACCACCTCATCAACTATCCTGAGGGTTACCGCTAGGTCTCCTCTCTCAGCTAGCACTGATTTTACCTTAGAGGCGTAGGGTTCCACACGATGTAGGTAATACACGATGGAGTTAGCGTCTAGAGTATCACTGAGCCTCAGCCTCAGACATGAACTCGTCAAGCAACTCTTTCGGCGCTGGACCACGCCTCCCATAAAACTCCTCGACTAGCCTTCTCCTTTCCTCAACTCTCTCCACTCGGACTAGAACCTCCTCGCCCTCCCTTAGCTCTATGGGTTCCAGGAGCCTTAATACGCCCCTCTCATACCTAGCCTTAACAACCTTAGACAAGCCATACACCCGTGTTAAATATAGCTTCACTTGTCAATTAGCCTTTTCCCGGGTTAAGTGTTTCCGGGTTATCGGCAATAGAGCATTAGCTAGATGATCGCTGGGAGGAGCCCTCTTGTTCATGGTTTTGTTTGAAACAGGGGCTTAGAGACTCCTTAGCCTCTGTAGACCTGCTCTAACATATGATACTATTAGTGTTCTTATACTGTACTGATGCATGGGGGATCGTTGGTTTTTATAATATTATTGGTAAAGGGATTGCTTGAATAGGGTAGAGATTTTGGCAAGGAACCATGTTGTTGTGAGGATATGGCATGGCAGGGTTCCTAGGGATAAGGCTGAGGCTTATAGGGATTTCTTGGTGAAGAGAGCGGTTCCCGACTACGAGTCGGTGGAGGGCAACCTTGGCGTCGAGATCCTCATGAGGGAGAACGGTGACGTTGTAGACTTCTTGGTGCTCTCTTACTGGGAGAGCATAGACGCTATTAAGAGGTTCGCCGGAGAGGACTATGAAAGAGCAAAATACTATGACGAGGACAAGGACTTCCTACTAGAGTTTGAGCCGAAGGTACAACACTATTACATGGTGTGGTCATCTAGGAGGCTTGGGGCAGAACAGCCCCGGTGAAGATCGACGAGTTGTAGGCGTTCTACTCGGCAAGAACCAATACCCCGTGTCTACACATGCTTTACCCCCTGGGTACCATAGCACTATTGTTCCAGAGAGGGGATCAATCAGCGGCAATACCCTTGTTCTCAGCTATTGCATGCCCCCTCTCGTACACCCCTATAGGCTTGTACTGCTCGTGATACTGCTA
>JALSNP010000051.1 GCA_026986935.1 Pyrodictiaceae archaeon
GGGAGCACCCAGTTACGCCCATGGAGTGTAGGATTCGAGACCTAACTTATGCGGCCCCTATTAAGGCTAAGGTGGTGGTAGTAGAAAACGGGGTCGAGCAAGAGCCCGAGGAAGTTATACTGGGTTTTCTCCCAATCATGCTTCGCTCCAAAGCCGACCCGTTAGCACGTTGCTTCTATGAAGGCGGTGAACGGGAGGAGTGTGAGCGAAGACTAGTAGAAGCAGGGGAGGATCCGCGGGATCCAGGAGGCTATTTCATAATCAATGGATCGGAAAGAGTAGTGGTGATGCAGGAGGACCAAGCACTTAATAGAATCCTGGTCGGCAAGGCACGGGCTGGTACCGGTAGCGCTGTTTACACCGCGAAGGTTATCTCATCGCATGCTGGTGTAAGGTATCAGCTCATCCTGGATATGCATAAGGATGGAACCCTTCACGTATCGATGAGTAGAGCACTGAGCAAGATACCCTTCATAGTCCTCATGAGAGCACTGGGGCTCGAGAGCGACAGGGATATCGTGTTAGCTATCTCTCCTGACCCACAGCTACAGCAGATGCTCATACCGTCACTGGAGCAGGCCAGGGCAATAAGCACTGTAGAGGATGCACTAGACTACATAGGTAGCAGGTTTAGAGAAGGCATAGGTAAGCCGCGTGAGCAGAGAATACGTGTAGCCGAAAGAGTTCTAGACACGATACTACTCCCTCATATCGGGACCTCGCCGCAGGATAGGTTGCGCAAGGCACTGTTCCTTGGACAGATGGCTTCAAAGCTACTCGAATACGTGCTTGGACGCAGACCAGAAGACGATAAAGACCATTACGCCAATAAGCGTGTACTCTTGGCCGGCGACCTCATAGCAATGGTGTTCAGAATAGCCATGAGGACGCTTGTCTACGATATCAGGCAGCAGCTTGAGAGGCTAAGAGCACGCGGGCGAAGAATAACAGCACGTATGCTCATAAGATCGGATATAGTGACTAACCGTATCCGCGAGGCATTGGCTACCGGTAACTGGCCTGGTCAGCGAACTGGTGTAAGCCAGCTACTTGATAGAACAAACTGGCTCTCAATGCTCAGTCACCTCAGACGTGTGGTTTCACAGCTCAGCAGAAGCCAGCCACACTTCGAGGCACGAGACGTGCATGGAACCCAGTGGGGGAGGATATGCCCATTCGAGACCCCAGAGGGCCCTAACTGTGGGCTAGTAAAGAACCTAGCACTAATGGCCTACGTGTCGCCTGGCGCTGATGAGAGCGAGGTGGAGAAACTACTCTACAGCATGGGTGTAAGGGACGCTGTAGAGATCTTCAGCGAGGTTCGTAAAGCCGGGTACTATCCGCCAGAGCTAATGGCTTGGAGCAAGGTGTTTCTAAACGGTAGACTCATAGGCTATCATCCTAAGGGAGAGGAGCTCGTACATACGATTAGGAAGCTACGACGCCAGGGTAAGCTATCACCCTACATAAACGTGGCCCATTATAAAACCGAGCATATAAACGAGGTCTACATAAACACGGATCCGGGCCGCCTTCTTCGCCCAGTATTTGTTGTCGAGAACGGCGAGCTAGTATATAGGCCGGAGCACGCTGAGAAGCTGCGCCGCGGCGAGTGGAAATTCAGCGACCTGCTCAGAAACGGTATAGTGGAGATGCTTGACGCCGAGGAAGAAGAGAACGCCTATATAGCCTTAAACCCGCAGGATATAACGAAAGAACACACCCATATGGAGATATGGCCAGCGGCTATAGTGAGCGTAACAGCCGCTACAATACCATACGCTGAGCATAACCAATCGCCGCGAAACACCTATCAAGCAGCTATGGCTAAGCAGGCTCTAGGGCTCTATGCAGCCAATTACCAGATAAGAGTGGATACAAGAGGCCATCTACTCCACTATCCTGAGAAGCCCCTGGTCCAGACAAGAATGCTAGACGTGATAGGGTTTAATGAAAGACCTGCGGGGCAGAACGTGGTAATTGCGGTCATGTCTTTCACTGGTTACAACATCGAGGACGCCATAATAATGAATAAATCCTCTGTGGAGAGAGGTCTTGCCCGCTCAACGTTCTTCCGCTTATACGCCACCGAGGAGAGGCGCTATTCCGGAGGGCTTAGCGACCGGATAGAGGTTCCAGAGCCCAGCGTAGAGGGGTCAAAACCGCCCGAGATGTATAGGAAACTAGACGCTGACGGCATAGTGAGCCCCGAGGTAGGGGTAAAGGGAGGAGAAGTACTCATCGGTAAAACCAGTCCCCCACGCTTCATGGAGGAGTATAGAGAATTCGGCACAGTATCCGTGAGGCGTCGAGACACCTCGGTAACCATGAGACACGGTGAGAAAGGCTTCGTCGACACAGTGATAGTTACTGAGAACGTCGAGGGATTCAAGCTAGTGAAGGTCCGTGTAAGGGATCAGAGAATCCCAGAGCTAGGCGATAAGTTTGCCTCACGACACGGCCAGAAGGGTGTTATAGGGCTTCTCATACCTCAGTACGATATGCCATTCACAGAGGACGGTATAACACCAGATATAATAATAAATCCGCACGCCTTCCCGTCTAGAATGACTCTTGGCCAGCTCTTCGAGACGATTGCTGGCAAGTACGCTGCTATATATGCTAGGTTTGTTGATGGCACGCCGTTCGCGAAGGAACCCCTAGATAATATCAGAATAGAGCTGCTTAGGGCAGGCTATGCACCCGACGGCACAGAGCTAATGTATGATGGTAGGACAGGCGAGATGCTTAGGAACCCGATACTTATCGGTGTAGTGTATTACCAGAAGCTCCACCACATGGTAGCGGATAAGATGCATGCTAGAGCGCGTGGCCCAATACAGATACTGACAAGACAGCCCACAGAGGGACGTGCTAGAGAGGGCGGCCTCCGTTTCGGCGAAATGGAGCGAGACTGCCTGGTAGGTCACGGAGCCGCTATGTTGCTACGAGAACGTATGCTAGAGAGCAGCGACAAGTACGTCATGTACGTATGCGAGCTCTGTGGCCACATCGCATGGTTTGATAGAAACAAGAGAAAGTATATATGCCCGATACACGGAGAGAACGGGAAGATATCAGCAGTAGTAGTTCCGTACGCGTTCAAACTCCTACTCCAGGAACTCATGTCCATGTGCGTCATGCCTAGGCTGAGGCTCGCACCAAAGCATGAATGGAAGCCGTGAAGAAAGGGGCTCGGAGGCGGTTTTTATGGTCGAGGAGAAAATAATTAAAGAGATAAAATTTGGAATATTATCTCCTGACGAGATAAGAAAAATGTCGGTAACAGCGATAGTTACAAGCGAGCTTTACGATGAGGATGGACGCCCTGTCCCAGGAGGCTTAATGGATCCTAGACTAGGGGCCATAGCTCCTGGACAAGTATGTATGACTTGTGGTAATGATGCTAAGCTATGCCCTGGGCACTTCGGCCACATAGAGCTTGCTCGCCCGATTATACATGTCGGCTTCGCTAAATACATACACGACATATTGCGCGCCACATGTCGTCGATGCGGCCGCGTCCTATTACCAGAAGCCGAGCTTCAGCGCTACTTAAAGCTCCTTGATAGATTAGAGGATCGTTGGCCCCTACTCGCTAAGCTACTCGTGACAGTTGTTAAGAAAAGAGCGTCAAAAGTAACTGAGTGCCCACACTGCGGAGAGCGACAATACAAGATAATATTTGATAAACCATACACATTCTATGAGGATAGGCCAGAGGGCCGTATACAGCTAACACCATTAGAGATAAGAACAAGGCTTGAAAGAATACCAAACGATGATGTCAGATTACTTGGACTCGATCCCCAAAGTGCTAGGCCAGAATGGATGGTACTAACAGTACTCCCAGTTCCCCCTGTGCACGTGCGTCCCTCAATAGTGCTCGAGACGGGTATTCACGCAGAGGACGATTTAACACACAAGCTTGCAGACATTGTGCGCACTAATGAGAGGCTCAGGGAGCTCCTAGATAGTGGTGCCCCGCAGACACTGATTGATGAGCACTGGGCTCTTCTACAATACCATGTGGCAACCTACATAGATAACGAGCTCCCACGCATACCCGTGGCCCGTCATAGGGGCGGCCGCCCACTAAAGGGTCTTGCCCAGAGGCTTAAGGGCAAGGAGGGCAGGTTTAGAGGTAATCTAAGCGGTAAAAGAGTTGATTACTCTGCTCGTACAGTGATATCGCCGGATCCGAATATAAGTATAAACGAGGTTGGGGTTCCGGTCGAGATAGCAAAGATACTAACAGTTCGTGTCCCGGTAACCCCGTGGAACATAGAGGAAATGAGAAAATACGTGCTCAACGGCCCTGACAAATGGCCTGGAGCAAACTACGTTATAAGGAGCGATGGGAGAAAGATAGACCTACGCTACGCTGATAGGAAGAGAATAGCCGAAATGCTTGAGCCCGGATGGTTTGTTGAGCGCCATCTACACGACGGCGACGTAGTATTATTCAACCGCCAGCCAAGCCTTCATAGAATGTCAATAATGGCGCACATAGTTAAAGTACTACCCGGGAAGACTTTTAGACTCAACCTCCTAGTATGCCCGCCCTATAACGCTGACTTCGACGGCGACGAAATGAACCTACACGTGCCACGAACCGAGGAGGCACAGGCAGAGGCCCGAGAACTAATGCTTGTACAGTACCATATACTCTCGCCGCGCTATGGAGGCCCGATAATTGGTGGGCTGCAGGACTATATTAGTGGCGCATACCTCCTCACAAGCAAAGCAACGCTCCTCTCAATAGAGGACGTGGTCGACCTGCTCTCGGCGGCGGGTTATCGCGGCGAGATACCTGAGCCCGCAATACTTTCGCCTAAGAAGCGTTGGACCGGGAAACAATTAGTCAGCCTATTCCTGCCCAAGGAGTTCAACTTTAGAGGAAAGGCCCGTGTCTCCGCGGGTATATTCGCTTGTGAGAACGAGTGGTGCTGGAACGACTCGTTTATAACCATTAAGAAGGGCGAGCTGCTAACGGGTGTACTTGATAAGAAGGCCGTGGGGGCAGAGCAGCCGGAGAACATGATGCACTGGTTAATCAAGGAATATGGAACGGACTATGCCCGCTACGTGTACGACCACATGTTCAAAATGTTTATAAGATTTATAGAGAAAAGAGGCTTCACAATGACTATAGATGACGTCGCGCTGCCACCAGAGGCAAAGGAGAAGATAAAAGAGGTTCTCAGAGAGGCGGAGAAGCGGGTCTACGAGCTAATAGAGATCTACAAGGAGGGCAAACTAGAGCCCGTTCCAGGGAGAACAATGGAGGAGTCCCTGGAGCTAAGGATCCTAGACGTTCTATCCGAGGCACGAAAGAAGGTAGAGGATATAACGGTTAACTACCTAGACCCGTTCAACAACGTCTTCATAATGGCTCGCACCGGGGCTAGAGGAAACGAGCTAAACATAACCCAGATGGCTGCTCTCCTTGGCCAGCAATCTGTCCGCGGCGAGCGTATACATAGAGGCTACCTAGGAAGATTCTTGCCTCACTTCAAGCCAGGCGACCTGGGCCCAGCTGCAAGAGGATTCGTGTACTCCAGCTTCTACGACGGCTTATCGCCAGTAGAAGTCTTCTTCCACGCAGCTGGTGGCCGTGAGGGCCTCGTCGATACAGCTGTTAGGACTTCGCAGAGCGGCTACATGCAGCGCCGCCTCATTAACGCTCTACAAGACCTAAGAGTAGAGTACGATAGCACTGTGCGCACACCCTACGGAGAGGTTGTGCAATTCATCTATGGAGAGGACGGCGTTGACCCCATGAAGAGCGCTCATGGCAAGGCCGTGAACATTGATCGTGAAATAGAGAGAGTGATTGGTTGGAGGGTCTAAGCCATGGCGCATGTCATAAGCTCTTGGGACGAGCTAAAAAAGGAAATAAATGAGATGCTCAGTTATGCTCGCAGCAAGCTACCTAAGAGAATATATGAAGAGCTAGAGGTAAAGCTACAAAAAACAACAGAAACATACGGCTTATCGCCAGAGGAGGCTAGGAAAATAATTGAGTACGTGTTATCAGAATATGAGTACAGCATGGTTGAACCAGGCGAGCCAGTAGGAACCGTGGCCGCGCAGTCGATAGGCGAGCCAGGTACACAAATGACGCTTAGGACTTTCCACTATGCTGGTATAAGAGAGTTCAACGTGACTCTAGGGTTGCCGCGATTTATTGAGCTAGTTGATGCGAGGCGCGAGCCATCAACACCAATTATGTATATTTATCTCGATGAAGAGCATAGATATGATGAGAACAAGGCTAAGGAGGTAGCAAGAAGAATAGAGTTTACAAGAATATCGAACGTCGCCTCGGAAATAGATATAGACCTTGTAAACCTTAGAATAGTTGTAAGGCTTGACCCAATAATGCTTGAAGATAAAGGAGTGACTGTGGACCAGGTAAAGAAGGTTTTGGAGAAACTCAAGCTGGGCAAGGTCGACCAGGATCCAAGCGATCCCCTAACCCTCTACATACAGCTTGAGCTAGGGGAGAGCTTCAGCCTAATGGATTTGCAGAAGAAGCGTGAGAAAGTATTGAATGCTAAGATAAAGGGGATAAAGAAGATAAGAAGGGTAATAATCCAGTCAATGACCAATGAAGAGGGGAAAACCGAGTACTTCCTAGTAACGGAGGGTAGTAACTTAAAGGAGGTTCTTAACGTGCCCGGTGTCGATCCTAGAAGAGTGTATACTAATAATATCCATGAGATCGAGGAAGTTCTTGGAATAGAGGCGGCACGAGCAGCACTCATTAGAGAAATGAAAGACGTGCTTGACGAACAAGGCCTCGACGTCGATATACGCCACATAATACTAGTAGCAGACATGATGACAATCACTGGCCGCGTTAGGCAAATCGGGCGACACGGTGTAAGCGGTGAAAAGCCTAGCCCCTTAGCGCGCGCAGCATTCGAGATGACAACCCAAAACCTCTTCGCGGCAGCTGCTAGGGGCGAAGTAGATAAATTGAAGGGTATAACGGAGAGTGTTATAGCTGGCCGCGTAATAGGCGTTGGAACCGGCATGGTAGAGGTGCGCATGAATCCAGCGCAGGTAGTAAAATCTATGAAGGGTACTGGGGGAGAAGCCACCGGGGGTGGTAACTAATGAGCACGGTCCAGGTCGGTGACATTGAGAAAGAACTAGTAAATGCCCTAAAGACGGGAAAGGTTGTTCTAGGCTCGCGTAAAACTTTGAAACTAGTTAAGCTGGGTAAGGCAAAAGCTGTAATAGTTGCAGAAAACGCTCCCCCAGATATACGTGACGACATACTCTATTACGCTCAGCTAAGCAACATACCCACATATGTTTATCCTGGCACAAGCCTCGAGCTCGGAGCTGTTTGTGGAAAACCATTTACAGTTGCAAGCCTAGCTATCATAGATCCCGGGAACTCCCGGATAATCGACCTAATAGAGGCTGCTCAGTCAAGAGAATCTTAGAGATAAATAATCTTGATTGGAGGTGTGTGAACGGGTTTGGCAAACATAAAACTAACAGCTGAAGAAATGAGATACATGGCACTACTCCAGGACCTCACAGGCGCAATAGCACGCGACTGCATAATCGACGATGAAAACAACCGCGTAATATTCATAGTGAGGCCAGGCGATGCAGGAAGAGCTATTGGGAGAAGAGGCTCTAACATTAACAGGCTCCGCCGCCTCCTAGGCAGAGAGATAGAGGTAATAGAGTACGCGGACAACCTCGAAGACCTGGTAAAGAACATATTTGCTCCAGCACGTGTGCTCAGTACACGGCTCGTAAAGCGTAATGGAAGAAACATACTATACGTTGTAGTGGATCCAGCGGATAAGGGCAAAGCAATAGGCCGCGGCGGCAAAAAAGTCGCCATAGCGAGAATAGTACTAAAACGATACCATAACATAGACGAGGTAAAAATAAGATAAGCCCCCTTTATCAACGAGTGAGTAGGGAGCATAAGAGGTGCTGAGCCGTGGCGGGCAAAAAGTCGCCGAACGGGTTCTTCGCGGCGCGTAAGCTTAGGCGTAAGAGGCTAAAATTCCGCTGGAGCCAGAGAGAGTTCAAAATACGTATGCTCGGGCTTAAGAAGAAATACGACCCCCTCGAAGGCGCTCCTATGGCGCGCGGAATAGTGCTTGAAAAAGTAGGTGTCGAGGCTCGTCAACCAAACTCCGCTGTCCGAAAATGTGTACGTGTCCAATTAGTAAAGAATGGCCGTGTAGTAACAGCGTTCGTGCCAGGCGACGGCGGCCTCCTCGTGGTCGATGAGCACGACGAGGTCTTGATAGAGGGTATTGGTGGTCCACGAGGCCGCTCTATGGGCGATATACCTGGTGTGCGTTACAAGGTAGTAACGGTTAACGGGGTATCTCTGAAAGCAATCCTGGAGGGTAAGAAGCAGAAGCCGCAGAGGTAAGCTGGGCTCATTCCTCGTTTTCGAACGATTCTTGTTCATCTACTAGCCTCTTCGAGACATAGATAGGTTTATTGAATAGTCTTGCAAGAAATATTGCGTGGCTTGGCACCATTCTTCTCATCATGTATATTCCTCCTAGGTTGAAACTCGCCTTGGCTGTATATAGGTATGTGTTGTAATCGATCTCGTCTATTACCACATACTCTAGCCTCTCTCCCAGCTCGTTAAAGAAGCTCTTCATATCAATTAGTATGTCGAACACGGTTTCTCTTAGCCCAGGTAAGCTGGGCTCATCTCTCTGTTTCTCTATCTTGTTAAGCGCCTCTACGATCTCGAAGGGCACATTATATAGGGTGAACTCCCTGCCATCCTCTAGCTCGAGCACGATAACAGGTATGTTGGGGACACTTGGGGTAATCATGGCAGTGACATTACGGGCTTCTAGTAGAACATCCGAGTTCTTCGGCGGGGGCAAATCTATGCTCCTCCCATATCTTCTCGCTAATTCTTAGTCTCCCTGTCTACCTTTATTTCCTCTAATCACGTAGTGTGCAAGCGAGACCTAAATTTATTCCCGGGCGCGCGTGTAGCCTCCTGGGAGGGTACGCGGCATGAGCGAGACCCAGGAGCAGGTTCCGGGGCTTGACCCGAGAAACATAAAGTTGTTCGGTAAGTGGAGCTTCGAGGGAATAGAGATTCGTGACCCAGGTCTTAAGAGATACATATCGCTAAAGCCGGTATGGCTGCCGCATACTGGTGGTCGTCACGAGCACAGACGTTTCGGTAAGTCCGAGGTTCCGATAGTTGAGAGGCTCATTAATAGGCTAATGCACCCAGGGCGTAATATGGGTAAAAAGCACCTAGCATACAATATAGTGAGGCAGGCTTTTGAACTAATATATGTGAGAACGGGGGAGAACCCATTACAAGTTCTTGTACGGGCTATAGAGAACGCTGCTCCCCGCGAGGATGTTACCCGCATAATGTACGGTGGTATAACGTACTTCGTGTCTGTCGACGTTGCTCCGCAGCGTAGAGTAGATGTGGCGCTAAAACACCTAGCTGACGGGGCAAGAATGTGTGCGTTCAATAACCCGAAGCCCATTGAGGAGTGCCTTGCAGACGAGATAATAGCTGCAGCCCATGGAGATACTCGGAGCTACGCTATTAGGAGGAAAGAGGAGATAGAGAGAATAGCGCTAAGCTCAAGATAAAGACCATATATCGCCTTGTATCCATTGTTTACTAAACCTTTATAAGACTCGCTTTATAGAAGCACTTCTCCGGCAAGAAAGAAAGGGGTCTGGGTGAAGAATATGAGCCAGCAGAAACCGCACCTCAACCTCGTGGTGATAGGTCACGTTGACCACGGTAAGAGCACACTAGTGGGGCACCTGCTCTTCCGTCTAGGCTTCGTCGACGAGAAGACTATAAAGATGCTAGAAGAGGAGGCAAAGAAGAAGGGCAAAGAGTCCTTCAAGTACGCGTGGCTACTAGACAAGCTTAAGGAGGAGAGGGAGCGCGGCGTCACAATAGACCTAAGCTTCGTAAAGTTCGAGACAAAGAAGTACTACTTCACAATAATCGACGCCCCTGGTCACAGGGACTTCGTAAAGAACATGATCACTGGAGCCAGCCAAGCAGATGCAGCTATACTAGTGGTCTCAGCCAGGAAGGGCGAGTTCGAGGCAGGTATGAGCGCCGAGGGCCAGACACGTGAGCACCTCATACTCGCCAAGACCATGGGTATTGACCAATTAATAGTAGCTGTTAACAAGATGGATGCAACAGAGCCGCCTTATAGTAAGCAGAGGTATGAGCAAATAGTGGCAGTGCTAAAGAAGTTCATGAAGGGCCTCGGGTACAAGGTTGACGAGATACCATTCATACCAGTATCGGCGTGGACTGGCGAGAACCTAATAGAGCGCAGCCCCAACATGCCCTGGTACAACGGGCCTACCCTAGTAGAGGCCCTAGACAACTACATAAAGCCGCCAAAGAAGCCCGTGGACAAGCCACTACGAATACCAATACAGAACGTATACGTAATACCCGGCGTAGGCACAGTGCCAGTAGGTAGAGTAGAGACAGGTGTACTAAGAGTAGGCGACAAAGTAGTCTTCATGCCGCCCGGCGTAACCGGCGAGGTTCGTAGCATAGAGATGCACCACCAGCCTCTACAACAAGCAGAGCCCGGCGACAACATAGGCTTCAACGTAAGAGGCGTCTCCAAGAAGGACGTGAAACGCGGAGACGTGGTAGGCCACCTAGACAACCCGCCAACAGTAGCAGACGAGTTCACAGCAAGAATATTCGTCATTTGGCACCCAAGCGCTATCACAGTCGGCTACACTCCAGTAATACACGCGCACACAGCTAGCATAGCAGCAAGAATAGTGGAGATACAGGCAAAGCTAGACCCGAGAACAGGCCAGGTTGTGGAGAAGAACCCGCAGTTCCTAAAGATGGGTGACGCCGCGATAGTGAAGTTCAAGCCGATAAAGCCAATGGTTATAGAGAAGTATAGCGAATTCCCGCCACTAGGCCGCTTCGCTATGAGAGACATGGGTAAGACTATCGGCATAGGAGTAGTCATAGACGTTAAGCCGGCAAAGATAGAGATAAGAAAGAAGTAACCCTAGTTTCACAAAACCAGAACCACTATTGGGAAGCATAGCTACGGTGAACACATGGAATAGAATTGTAAAATATTTTTACAACACGCTTAACAACTTATGAACTCCATCTCCTAGCCCCTCTCCCTAGACCCATATCAGCGCCTACTACTCTTCATAACGTCTTTTAAAACTCGT
>JALSNP010000052.1 GCA_026986935.1 Pyrodictiaceae archaeon
AGCGCTACCGAATATGACCATGCCGCTGGTCGGGTCTAGTTGCCATTTCTTCTTAAACTCTCCATCAGCGTAGATGCTTATTAGGTAGTTTATCTCCTTGATTATCTCTATGAAGCGTTGCTGTATTTGCTGTGGGGTATACTTTAGCTCCTTTATTAGGCGATCAACCTTGTTGATGAAGAGTATCGGTTTTACCCTCTCCTCTAGGCTCTGCCTTAGAACAGTCTCCGTCTGGGGCATAACGCCCTCAACAGCATCTACAACTAGTATGGCGCCGTCCATTAGCCTAAGGCTCCTAGTTACATGGCTAGAGAAGTCTACGTGACCCGGGGTATCTACCAGGTTTATCACATAGGGCTTACCCTGGTACTCGTGGTAAAGGCTAATGTTCGCAGCCTTTACTGTTATCCCACGCTGCTGCTCAACTTTTAGGTAGTCTAGCGCGAGCGCCTCACCAGCAATGCGCTGAGAGATTATACCAGCTGCCGCAAGCAGGCTATCGCTCGTAGTCGTCTTTCCATGATCTACGTGGGCTACTATACCGATGTTTCTGACCTGATCAATGTTCCTCATTATTTTTAGGATTTCCTCAACATGCTTGACTCGCATAGCTTAACCCCTACACCCAGTGTGGGCAAAACCGAGTCCGGGTTATAAGCACTGGTATTACATGGTGTTCCAATGGAGGGAACACAGCGAAAACAAGGAAGAATATTCAAATACACGATACATCTTAATACACCATCCACACCCACTATAGTAGATGGAGAAGCCTCGCACCCTTAGCGCACAAATCCTATCATGTAGGTGAAAGCCTTGAGCAAGCTACAGAACCTTGTATCCTATTTTAGAGAGGAGGCCAAACGCGAAAGAGAGTACTCGAAAAGACTCGAAGAAACAGCCGCAAAATCCCATAACATAATGTTGAAAACCCTTATGAAGGCAGTATCCCTTGACTCGCTCAAGCACGCATTAATATACGAGACTCTGGCCGATCTCCTCGAGAACCCGAGGCTCGTAACGGAGAAAGAGTCTGAGGACATAATAAGAGAGATCGAAAAACACATAGAAGAAGAAAGAGAGTCCATAGAAGAGCTCCATAAACTCTTAGAGGATGAGAGAGTGAAAGATAATCCTGCGGCAAAGTTCCTAATAGAGCTAATGCTTAGGGATGAAAACTTCCACCACGCTCTGCTTAAAAGACTACACGATGCCGTCATCAAACCGCTCGTCTTCAGCGAATCCGACTACTGGGACGCCGTGTGGAAGGACGCTATCTGGCATGGCGCGCCTGGCGGCTAACCTAGTTTCCAGGCCCGAGTTACAGCACGGAGAAAGAGAGACGCTATATCAAAGAGCCGCATCCTTGTTTTCCAGTAGCCACTTTTTTACGCAGGAACCACCAGGGCCGGGGAAGAACCCCGGAGAAGACGACACGAGGACCCCTATGGGTAAAAACCATTAGTAGGGCCTTGTTATAGGAACCTGCGCCTTCTCCCCCTGGGTCTCTGGAGCATAGTTGTGAGCTCTATCTGGGCGTCAAGGGCCGCTACTTTTGGTTTATACTCTTCTATCGCGGCTGCTAGTTTCTCGTAGTACTCCTTATCCAATACTTTTTCGAGGAACTCTTTACCCTCGCTTGTTAAGCGTAGCTTCTTTGTACGTGGATCGGTCTCGGCGAGCCCTACGTAGAGGAGCGCTACCACGTCCTCGTGGAGATCCTTCGAGGTCGGTACATCGCCTATAACGTAGAAGTTGTAGCCTAGGTCAATACCTTTCTCGTTTTGCAGCCAATATATTAGGTGAGCTAGGCTTCTCTCGTATATGCCGCCTTGGTCCTCCATAGCCTTGAGAACCATTAGTAGTTTTCTCTTCCTTTCATCCTTCTCAACCCTGTCCCTAGTGACTACTGGTCGTGTAACTATTACGAGTTCTTTTTTGGTTCCACTTACTGGTTCTTTCTTTCTCTTATCAGATTTGGCCATAGTAAGCTCCTCCTCCACACTGGTTACCAGAGAGCCCCGAGTAGGCTCTTAGCATTGTTTTTCTATCAAAAAGCTAACGTTGCTATCGGGGCGCCGAGCTTTCATCATAACGGGTTCTCAGCCTCTAGTGTAATCCTCATGGAAGAGAATGGTGCTCGATCCCCTGGGCGAGGGGATGACGGGCTTGGGGAGGAAGTGATTGACGGCAATTCGTCTCCCTGCTCATTCACCGCCCTCTGCGGCGGTGTTGCAGGGGCCCCTGACCCCCGGGTGTTGGAGGGTATTTGTCTGAGCTGATTAGCTGGGTTTAAGCTTTGCTATAAAGAAGCCCTGGGTATCATGTATGTGGGGGAATAATCGCTTAACGTTGTCAGCGGCCCGGTATGCTTTGTACCCTTTGCTACCCGGTATACCGGGGTCGTCTAGACGGTCTATGAAAGGCTCGATGATTTCTTCTCCCTCGAATGGGAGGAGGCTACAGGTAGCGTAGACTATCAATGATTTTTGCTCAAGGGCTGATCTGAGGAGCCGGGCCTGTATCTGGGGGAACTGGGCTACCCAGTTTATGTTCTCCAAGTGTATCTTTATGGCTGGGTCTTTTCCTATTGCTCCGCTGCTTGTACAAGGGGCATCGAGTATTATTTTGTCTGGTTTTTTCGATAAGCTGAACATGCTTGAATCAGCGTTTACTATGTGTATTCTCGAGGTATCGACGCCTAGTAGTTTGAGAACTTTTATTGTCCTCCTCGTTCGTTCCCTCGAGATATCAACAGCTATTATGTGGGCCTTGTTATTGGTTAGTTGCATTATTAGGCTATCTTTTATACCAGGTGCCGCCGCCATATCTAGTATTAGCTCGTCCTCGTCGGGCTCTAGTGCCTCGACTACTAGTGCTGATGCTTTATCCTGGAACACTATTTCGCCTCTCCACATCTCCTCTAGGTGGTGGAGCGGCTCATTATAGTCTATTACCTTGAGCATGTATGGTAGATCGTTGTCCTTCTTCACAACCACTCCTTTCTCGAGGAGCCTCTCAGCAACAGTGTCTACATCGGTCTTTAGTGTATTGACTCTTATCCACCACTTCTCCTCGTTTAGCTCGGCAAGAAGTCTCTCTACCTGCTCGCGCGGCATAAGCCTGAGGAAAACATCGACAAACCATTCTGGAAAGGAGTATTTTAGCGAGTAAAGCTTGGATAGGTTATCACCTACTCTCTCTAATAGCTCGTCTACGCTCTCTATTCTACGAGGCAGTGTTTTTACAAGTCTTCGCCTAAGTCTCTCCAACCCGTCTAGGTACTTGGCTAGGTAGTCTTTCTCGTATCCTCGAAGGATTAGCCATAGCCGGACCATTCTCTTAGAGCTTCCACGCGTCCCGTAGACGTATTGCTCCGCGTAGCGCAGGGTGTAGTACTCGCTTATAACGTCGTGAGAGACCTTGTAGAGAACTTTTAATGGGATATATGTGGCTGCCTTCCTGTATTCGCGTAAAACTTGTTGAAAAGCCCTATCATGGCTCACTCTCTTAGTGATCACGGTGTGCAAAGTCTTTGCCGCGAAATCGACGAGATACCGTATTGTCTTCTCCACGGATCTTCAGCCCTTCTTACCCATTATGCCCGTAACAGGATCAGAAAAGACCAAACCCTCTTATCTAGCTTAGTTTGCTGTAAGAGTAACCCGAGAAGTTGTGATGATAGGTGGGCTTACCAGAGCACTGGAGGAGCAGGGCTGCGATGAAGAGTGTGGCCGTATCTGATGAACCTGTTCCTCCGAGGCGGCGGGGCAGTTACCCCGATTCCTTGCCCTTTTTAATGTAGTCGAGGAGTGTTGTTTGCTTTACACGGCTGTGTTGCAGCGAAGCGTTTTTCTCCATATACCAGGATGGTGCTATGTGCTTTAGAGTAGACCATGTTCTTCTAATGAACCAAGGCGGGTTCTTAGGGTCTCTCCTGTATGCTTCAATAATCCATTCCAGGGTGGCGGTATCCGTTGGATACCCTGAGCCCTTTACGCCGTAGAGTTTGCGAAGCTTCTCTATCTCTGCGTCACGAATCACTTTAGCTACTATGCTAGCAGCACTTACTGCTACGTGTTTAGCATCAGCCTTGGGCTCTATTATTAGCGGTACTCTCTTAATCCACTGGAGTCTCCTGTATAGATAATTCCTCATGTTATTTATTGGGCCTATCGCATCTATGATTATCTTGCTGGGTAGAATGCCTAACAATGTGTATGCTCTTGAGAGCATGTATTCTATGGTCTCGTACTCTAAGGTGTTTAGGTTGAACCTGTCTATTATACTTGGGGGTATTATAACGTATATTACTAGATTGCTCTTATCAAGTATTATGTCTTTTAAAGCTCGTCTCTTACGAGGAGATAGTTCTTTACTATCCCTTACACCGAGCTCAAATAGCTCAGCAAGAACTTGCTCCCCTATGGCTACAAGGGCTATAACCATGGGGCCTATTATGGGCCCTCGACCTGCCTCGTCTATCCCTATCACTATCCCTCCGTTACTAGTCCTCATCTCCACAAACCCCGCTAGCATAGTTACCGTAAGCTATACAGGCCGCTTCCTCGGGGCGAACCATACCTATATCACCGAGCACTAAGCCAAGCTCATTAAGCAACCTAACTAGAACGTCTCGGGCATTATTAATCTCTGGCCAGCACTCCTCATCGCTTAGGAAGAGCTTACAGCCTACAAGAATGCTAACCCTATTATCTTCCCCGACTAGTGCTAAGCTCTTGACTGCGCCGTTGTTTAGGTAGTCTAGTAGCTCGGACGCCTCGTGGACGAGGCGACATGTCTTACTAGCTCTATGGCTCTTCCCATGAACAACCGTGTCGTATAAATGGCTTATGCAATTAGATAGGGCATCCGATACTTTACCAAGTTGTGTGATAATATCTATTCCTAGCTCTAGAACTGTTGATTTATGCGCGTCACCGCCGGTAAAAGCGTCTCTTACAAAGTTTTTAGCCTCATTGGCTATATCGATGCCCCCTATTCGTAGACCATAGAGGTGAATTAATGAGCGCACATGGAGAGGAGAGACGAGATCCTGTAGCATTATCTCATCTACTTCCATGCCGAGGAAGACTACTTGATAAGCCTTCTCCAGTAAGCGTTGCTGGCCATAACCCTCGACAACTACTGAGCCTTGCAGGCTATTTTCATGCAACCAGGCACATACTCCAAGCAGTGATAATAGGTTCGGCGAGTCTAGTATATTAAGCGGATAGACAGCTGGCTTAATCCCCTCCTCTCTATAGCGTTGTACTCTATCAACTATCCTGTAATCATCTGATACTATGAGCACGACAGAGGCGTCTTTATATAGTGGGTCACTAATGTCGCTTATCTCTCTGAAAACTATGTTAGCTATTCTCATACAAGGCACCACAGGTATCAGCTAAGTATGCGCTCTTCATCGGCTATTTTAGCCTAGGCTCCCGGATTCCACATCACTAGCCCTATGCTCCGTGTCTTTAGGATGCTAGGCTCCTCTATAACCTCTGTTCCCTTACGAGGCTTGATCAGCCTCGCTGACTTGTGGTTTCTGATTTTGCTCTGGTATGCTGGCGGCTATATAAGGCATTAATGCTTGTACAATGTCCTCGAATACTATTACCCCCCTATACCTATATGATTTATCGACGACGATGACGTAATCTACGCCATGGGCCACCATTTCCTCGAGTACGCGTATCAGCGGGTCACTATCCCTAACTATGGGGGCATTGATGAGAGATACCTCTATCACTGACTGTGAGGACCGAAGCATGTAGCCAAGGTCGAGCCCGACATAGGCTGGGTCGAGGACACCCACTACCCTATTATTGTCGTCCACTATAGGGATTATTTTCTGACCCGTTTGCACCATTATCCTTGCCGCATCACTGAGGCTTGAATGCCAGTTCACTGGGGTGAATCTCTTAGCGAGGCTGGGTATTGTTATGTTAACTTGTCTTACGCCTCCGCTTCGTAGCATCTGGAGAAGGGACTCGGCTGTAAACACTGTTGGGGGTAGCGGCTTCTTTAGGGCTGCTGTAACGAACGTAACCCCACGCGTCGCTATAGCTGATGTCAGTGAGGCGATGAGAGCTGGCACTATGAGGGCTGGTGTCCCACCGATCTCCGCGACGAAAAATGCTAACCCTATGGGCGCCTTAAAAGCCGCGCCTGCTAATGAGGCCATTCCTATGTACGCGTATATAACTGGCTTAACGCCGACATAATGTCCCAGTATTAAGCCAACGAGTTGACCAACCATTGCTCCTATGAATAGACTTGGGGTTAGTAGACCGCCGCTAAGCCCGCTACCAACGGTTAAGCTGGTCGCAATCATCTTCATAAGCGCTAAGACTAGAAGTATGAGGAAGATACTGTAGTGCATAGCTACTATAGGTCTCACCTCCGCGGCGTGAGAGAACGCGCTAAGTAGGCTGCTAAGGAGCTCCTCGCCAGTGCCTAGTATGGCTGGCACGAATACTCCTACTAAACCAACCATAATAGCTCCTAGAACTGGCTTTACGTAGATGTTGAGGCCCTTTTCTTTGACGAGGGAGTCAAACCAGTCCTTGGTATAAAAGAATAACTTCACAAAGGCGAAAGCGAATACGGCTTCTATTAATCCTAGTACTATGTATGAGCCGAGAGCACCCAAGCTGTAAAGGGAAATGATATTACTAATTCTTAGTGATGGGAGCTTGTACTCTGGGCCAAGTATGTGCAACGAGAGCGCATAGGCTATAGTTGATGCTAGTAGTGCTGGGGGCAGCGCTGCCGCCTCTAAAACGTCTTCGTATAGCAGCTCAGCCGCGAATATCGCTGCGCCTACTGGGCTCTGGAATATGAAGGATAGAGCGGCAGCTGCGCCAGCGATGAGCGCTACCCTACGCTCCTCTATGCCGAGGTGAAGAGAGCTCGCGGTAAACGCGCCCACGGAGCCCCCGATCTGTATAGCTGGCCCCTCGGGCCCCGCGCTTCCACCAGTACCTAGAACGAGGGCTGAGGCTATTGTCTTAATGGCAGCGATGCGGCCTCTTAGATTACCTGCACGGAAATGGTATGCCTCGACAACGCTTTCCGCGCCTGCGCCCTCTGCCTCAGGCTCAAAGGTGTAGACTATGAGGGAGGACAATGCCGCGCCCATTAGTAGGATCAATGGTATGAGGATCTTCTCTCTCGAGTGTATTGCTATAAGGGAGTAATCGGTTAGGGTCTCGTGCAAGACGATGCCGTGAACATGCGCACTTAGCGCTATAAGGCCCTGGAGCATCCAATAGAATACACCGATCACTACCGAGGCTGTTATAGCTGTAACCGTGCTAATGAACAACCATCGCTCAACGTAGCCGAGGCGTAGTACAATGTTATTTGCTAGTGCAGAGACTTGGCGCCACAAAGCGTAGAGACTGCTATCATGGCGGTGTTCTCCGCGCATCGCTCCCCGGTACCCAGGAATAACCGCTAACTAGAAGAAGGAGATAGAATAAGTACACCCTTGTCACGAAGAGATTGAGGGGTGGCAGCTGGGATGGCGAGCACAATCGAAGTTGATATAGCTAAGCTCGTGTCGGGGCAGGGACTGGAGGATGCGCGGAAAATAATAGAGAGCGGGGAAGCCAGGTTCCGGGTGTATGCTCTACCTCGTACCAGTCTTAGGATAAGAACAGCCCGTAAAAGACTTGTAAGACTTGATGAGGGGAAGGTGGCGAGACTAGAGTACTCTCTCACAAGGTCTGTTATCGAGGCTAAAGCTAGGGGTAATAAACCAGTATTTGAGGATTTTGCGCGACTGGTAGGAGACTATAAGGCTGCTGCTGCATACCTAGCGTTTCTCTGGATGAACGGTATAGTGGTCTTCGATGACGCGAGCATTGGTAGCCATTTGTATGTAGCGTCTAATGCGCTTAGCCAAAAGACGTACGAGCACAGAATAGCTAAGGTTCTTAGGGCAAGTTTTGATATAAACGCTGAGAAAGTTGCCAGCCTCCCAAGCGATGTAATAGAGTGCGTGTACCGTGATGGCGCGCTAGCCTGCAAGTACATTGTATCTAATTGTGCAAAGAGCCAAGCAAAAGCAGAGATCCGAGGAGTCGTGGACGCCTTAATGGGCAAGACCTCGCAGTAGCCGTGCTGGTTTTGTTTCAAAATAGTTTTTGAATACTATATTCGCGGAGCCACGATTAATGAAGAAGATGGGGCAGTCTACACTTATCTAGTGGATCGTTGCAAAGCACAAAAACAATTATGGGACGCTATTAGGGTTTCCAAGGGAGGCTGGCCTTGATAGAGCTGATCTGGTGGGGGCATGCCTGCTTTGAGCTGAAATGCTGTGGGCGCAGCTTATTAATCGATCCTCATGATGGGGGGAGTCTTGGCCCAGGGTTCAGCCCTCCTCGCGCCAAGCCAGATTATGTACTAGTAACGCACGAGCACTATGACCATAACGCCGTGGAGGTAGTCTCTAGTAATGATACTATAGTTGTTAGGGAGAAGGAGGGGGAGTTCGAGCTTGGCCCTTATAGGATCAGGGGGGTACGATTACCCCACGACGAGTTCGGTGGCAGGGTCAGAGGGTTTGTCGTAGCTTATCGTGTCGAGGCGGAGGGGCTCAGCGTAACTCATTTGAGTGACGTTGGCAGGCCTTTATCAGAGGAGGAGGCGGAGCTGCTAAAGTCTCACATTGTCTTGGCGCCCGCTGGAAATGTTTATACGTTGCATCCGCGTAAAGTGCTTGAGGCCGCGACTATGCTTGAGGCAAAGGTTCTAATCCCTATGCATTATTGGATACCTGGTATGCAGCTCCCGCTTGACCCTCTTGATAACCTGCTTAGATATGCTAAAAAGTGGAGAGTTGTGCGTCATGAGAGTAATCGGGTGACTCTTTCTCCTCAAGAGGTGCCGGAGGCCCCTACAATACTGGTTCTTAGGCCTCCGCGGTGAGAAAGGGCTGATGATGGCGTGAGATGCGGGGATGTTGTACTAGAGGTTGAAAATATCGTAAAAATTTTTAAGAATGGGCCTAGGATAGGTCCCCTATCGTTTCAGGTCTCACGCGGGGAAATATTTGCGCTAATCGGGCCCAATGGCGCGGGTAAGACAACTACAATACGCATGATAACTGGCATATATAAGCCGGATAGTGGAGTAGTAAGGCTTTGTAGCTCACCACCCAGGGGCGGGTTTATAGCCTATGTGCCAGAGGAATCAGCTGTCTACCCAAGGCTTACTGGTTATGAGCATCTGCGCTTCTATGCACAACTATACTATGATGACCCCGGAACCGTGCGCTCCATAGTCGAGAACGCGGCTAAGATCTCGGGGCTCGGCGCGAACCTCTATAGAAAAGTGGGCGAGTATAGCAAGGGTATGAAGAGAAGACTACTAGTAGCTCTTGCACTTTCTCTCAATACGCCGCTACTAGTACTTGACGAGCCCACCTCGGGGCTCGATGTCTATAGCTCTGTCGAGGTAAGGAAGCTTATACTCCGAGCAGCAGAGGCTGGGCGTGCTGTTCTGATCACAAGCCATAACATGTTAGAGGTTGAGAGGCTTGCAACACGTGTCGGCTTCTTAGCAAAGGGGCGGCTAATAGATATTGGTGAACCAGGTATGCTTATTGAAAAGTACGGTGGACAGGACCTTGAGGAAGCCTTTGTAAATGCTGTTAAAAAGGCGTTGTAGACTCTCTACGAGCAGGTTACGCGATCGGTGACCGCTTTGAAGGCTTCAATAATAGCTTGGAAAGAGATCATAGAGTTTGTAAGGGATAGGAAAAGCATTGCACTAATGACTATCTCGGCGTTCTTGTTCCCCTTGCTCGGTCTTGTCGTAACCGGGCTTCAGACCAAGCAGGCTGCGCACGTCGCCATACTATTATGCGATGAGGGGGAATTAGCGAAACTGTTTGCAGAGAAGCTTGCCAAAGCTATAGCAGGCACACCGGGGCTCATACCAATCATGGTGAAGAATAGTTGCCGCTTCCCATCTAACAGTGTTGCCGTAATAGTTATCCCTAAAGGGTTTACAGCCAACGCATCAACAATTGATAAGCCCGTCTTCATAAAGTTTTACGAGGTTGTTGGCAAGGCCTCTGCGACACGGGCCGCGGACGTACTCAACAATGTAGCAGCGTCTCTCGCGCAAAACATCTCCCTGACTAGGATAAGAGTGCTTGCCGAGAAAGCGGGGATAAGCCTTAACCCCAACTATGTGCGTAACCCCGTGTACATCGTGACGGAGAGCGTTAGCTCGGGCGGAGCCCCTGCGCCACCATCCCTTGTTGCAAGAGCTAACGTGGCTAGATTCCTAGCGTTCTCGGTGTTCTTCGTCCTCAACCCTGCTGCAATAGCTGTAGCTGATGCCATAACAAGGGAGCGAGAAAGCGGGACAGGGGAGTTGCTTGCCATAGCCCCTATTACTGGCGTGGATCTGCTCATCGGCAAGACCGCTGGGGCACTAGTGGCTGCGCTAATAGCAGGCGGTCTTGACGCCGCGGCTGTCTTAGCATACGTGTACATAGCTTTGGGAGGGATTGACATAGGACTTGTACTGGTCCACGTAGTTGGCGTTCTATTAGCAATCCTTGTTACCGCGTCGCTCACAATGTTTGTGACACTGCTCGTGCCCGGGCAGCGGGCCGCAACACTAACCGCGAGCCTCATAACAGGGCTCGCGACGATAGTATTCTTATCGGCGCTCTTCGTAGACTACACGACGCTACCATTCACGATTAAAACAATATTTTATCTTATCCCGTACACCTATGTAGTGCTCGCTGTCAAGGCATATGCCCTTGGACAAGGGGTAGCGGCGATGACTTATCTGGTAGCGCTCCTAGTCTTAAGCATTATAGCGTTACTGGGTGCAGCTAAGGCCTATAAACCAGAGCGTCTCGTAAAAAGAGTATAGGCAGTGATTCCTACAACGCATAGATGATGTGCCTAGAGAACACGTGTAATGGAACAAGTTGAACCCCC
>JALSNP010000053.1 GCA_026986935.1 Pyrodictiaceae archaeon
CATGGCACCACTGAGACTAGAAACTAAACATGCTATGGCTATTTACCCTTGTCAACATATTGTCTAATTATGTTGCTAGCCATGCGGAGCAGGAGGTGCTCATCACACTTTTCTATACTGTCTAGCTGGGTTATCGAGGCTATGATAGAGCATTCCTTCTCCACTACTTCTTTCGAGCTTTTGGCCTCTGCGTAGGCGTTTATGAGTTTTTCATTTATTCTGAGAAACTCGTTTCCCCATTTAAACGCCGAGAGTACTCGGTGAGCCTCATCAACGAACCCTGTTATGAGAAGCCCAGCTGCCAGTGCCTCCGCACTGCTTAGGAGATAGGGTTTACCATAGTTTACAGGATTAGCTGCTAGTAGTAGTGGGAGTCTCCGTCTTATGCCACGCGCATTGCCAAGTACTTGCATAAGCTTTCGCCAAGAAGCATCAATAACTACCAGCCCAGCTCTCTCTATGAACCCCTTATCGCTCTTCGATATAGGGTGAGGAGCTAACGGGTCAAGCACCACACTGTAGCGCAAAGGAGCGTGGACGCGCTTCACTATCCCTAGTCTTATGAGCTTATTAACCGTATTGTAGCGGGGATTATCATGCCTATAGTATATCGCGTAGAGATTAACCATTACTACCCCTGTCCCCGGCCTCATTAACAGCTTTACCACACTCTCATGTTGTAGGCCTAGTAGTTTATCAACAAGTATATTTTCGTTGCTAATAATATAGTCTTACCCGGAGAATTCTAGAGCAGAGAAAATACACCTATTAGGAGGAGAAACTCTCATGCCTAAGGCAATCGTGCTCATAAACACCGAGATAGGGGCGGACGAGGAAGTCTTCGAGACCCTAAAGAACGTGGCGGAGATCAAGGCAGCGTACATGGTTTACGGGCTCTACGACATAGTAGCCATAGTTGAGAGCGATGACATGAATAAGCTAAGAGACATAATATATAAGCATATAAGGAGCCACGGAAAAGTACGCTCAACACTAACAATGATAGTCGTTAAGGACTATGAGAAAAAGTAATCAGCGGCCGTGCTCGCCGCAGGGAGAAGAAGTAGTGATACTCGCGATAGGAATAGATAGTTTTGATACCCCGTTCTCAGGATGTACAACACATTTTTCATCATTACTGTTACTCGTTCTAGCAAAAAGAGGCTACCAAGCAGCAGACTATCCCTGGCTTGTGAGACTGAACCCAGCTGTACCCTGGAAAACCAGGGGGAACGGAGCAATAGCTCTACACCTCTACGTAAATAATCGTAGAGACGCACAAGATGCTCTAAGAATGCTAAGAGAGCTTGCAAAAAAGTACAATATAAGCCCAAAGGCATCCTATATAGCCCTACTCCGCCCCGAAGACGATATTCGCGAATACTTAGAAAACAGGCCAGAATGCATCACCGACACCTATGAGAGAGCATTGCACGAGATAGTTACAAGGGACCTCGTACACGAGTGCATCAGGGGAATAAAAGACAACGTGGTAGAGGTTGGGGGGCTCAATAACCGTGGAATAGTGGGTGCTCTAAGCTCGCTAGGCATGAAGCTAGACGATTACACCTTTGAGCTCACAATGTATAGGAGCATAGACAGGTGGGGCTCTCCCCGAAGAATCGACGCGGAATCAGTTATTCGCTTCGATATAGTGACTAAACCCTATACGTTCCTAAACATTGACTACACCATAGGAAAGATACTCATAGCCCCCCATGGCTACGACCCAGTACTGTATGCTGTTCGCGGAGAGAGACCGGATATCCTCCTAAAAGCACTCAGCATAATAGATCCCGGGGAAAAACCCAGCCACGGGGTACTTCATAGAAGCAATCAGGCTACAGATGCCCATCTTTACCCGAGAAACGCGGAGGAAATAAGACCATATGATAACCCTATTGTCACAGGGATAATCAAGGATTATAAGTGGTTACCAGGCGGCCACCTATTAGCCAGCATGTGTGACGAAACAGGGTGTATTGATGTAGCTTTTTACCGCGAAACACGATGGCTCAGGCATCACGCCGTAAAAGTAGCTAAGAACTATTTAGTAGAGATAGGGGGCCAAGCAAAGCCTCATAGAGGCGGTGTGACTCTTAACGCAGAGTACATAATGGTAAAAGGATGTACTCGAGAAAGCAAGTGCACCTACAGGGGCCCAGTTCTTCTACGCCCGCCGCCAAGCACGTTTCACCACCTAATGCGCCCCCCTGAACGCAGACCGGTGGAGAGCAAGGAGCTCAGATTCCCCTCATCTATAGACGACATACTTTCTATACCCTATTAGTTTACAAGAGGGTAAGTGACCCCTATACTTCCTCTGGAGCCCACTATAAGCACAGCTAGCAAAGCGAGAGAAGCACAACGACATGAATTCACCCACATACTTTACTATCGCTCCCTCCCCCCGGCTTCTAGTAGAGATCCGCTACACCATGTTATTACCGCATCATTTTCATAGATTATTCAGGTTCCTGCTCACATATTATTCTATTCTTATAATTGTTTGTATAAACCATGTATTAGATTCCATATGTGGAGCTCTTCTCCTAAATCCATAGCGTATTTATCCACTGGAAACAGAGGGGTCTGGAGCAAGCAGTAAAAAATCAAGAAAAATAATAAAGTAATATATTTTTCTAATAGGTTCTAATGCTGACCCCTAGCTTTCCTGTGGAGTGGG
>JALSNP010000054.1 GCA_026986935.1 Pyrodictiaceae archaeon
CGTGGATCGTAGCCGAACCAACAGCCCCTCACGGCCTGGCCAAGCCGGACCGGCTCGCAAAACTCTACCGGAAACGGATAGCCCCCTCTGGTAAGGTCTACGTGCACAAGCTAGGCTACGACGCCTACCGCCTGGATGCTATACCACAAGATGTAAGACAAGAGTACGAGGAGAAGCGCCGAAAAGCAATGGAGCCACTACTAGACGAGCTAGAAGAAATATGGAGATAAACCGTGTGGACCCTTAGCCCTCTGCTATCTTTTCTAGCTCCTTCAATGCCTGGTCGAGCGTTATCTTTTCGCTTGCGAGCATTTTCCTTATTTCCATAGTCTTCTTAGGGTTCCTCTCATATGCTCTTGCGGAGAGATCGAAGAATAAGTCCTTCTCCTTGCGGCTTCTCTCTATTGACTTAATCACTTCCCAAGCTACCAGCTTCGAGGCTTTGGCCTTAGCCAAGCCACCTCACCGGTATAAACATGGCCTTCAGCGGCTATTAGGGTTTCTAGAGGAGTATATCGACTCGTAGAAGCGGGAACTGGCCCAGATCGCCAGTAGCCAGAATATAGCCCCTGACCACGGCTAGATACGCTATGGCAACATCCATCTCCCCAATCCTCTTAATCCAGCGCCCATAACGGCCGAAGACCCGGGCTTCCTCGCTATAGCTCAGCTCACCCGTGTCCTCTAGGTTAGCGTGGGTCTCGGGTAGGCGTGGCTACCCGAGCATTGGCTGGCTTCGCCGGTACGGCCAGGAATCATGTTATACAAAGCTAACAGTAGCGGAGCTCCGGGAGCTGGAGCGGAAGGAAAGCTCTGCCCAGGCGACACCCAGAGGATTCTTGGTTTCATTGAACGGTTCGGGGCAAGACGTAAGAAGATGGGGAAGGCTTACATAGAGAAGGCTCTAGGCCTAGCTTTGGGTGGGGTAATAGGCATTAGACAAGTTAATGACGCCTCGCTAATGCTTTATGCTAAGGCTAACGGTCTACACCTAATATCATACAACTATAGGGGCTTCGACAGGCTCTCATAAATATTAGGCTAGAAATAGTAGTATATCGCCTGGTGTGTCTCTCTTGGCCCCCGGGACTACCCGCAGCTACACGTATGTAGACATAATCCGGGAGATACGACAGGAGAGGAGCGCACAGGCGACCATCATAGCGAGGGAAGCCCTAGAGCTAGGACTTTCAAAAAAGGAAGCCCTAGAACTGGCAGCAAAGGTGGCAGCATACGAGCTAACGCCCGAGCAGGCCAGGGCCAAGCTAAGGGAGCTGGCCGGGAGGGACAGGGATGGAAGTCGTGTAGAATAGTGGGGTCTAGGGGTCTTCTCGTGGGAGATGATAGGTTTTGGCTCCCGCCATGCGCTGGTTTTGCTCTCGATTCTAGATTCTATATTCCTTGGTTTGAAAGTAGGAGTAGTGATTGTTTAGACGGTATTGTTGGAGTGTCATCATAGCCAGGAGGTTTCCCTTGTGGGGTAGGTTATTGGTTGTTTGCTAGGTTTTCCTGTGGGGTGGTTCGCTTGTTGTGTGATAGTTTCTCTTGTTCCATGTGAATGTTATCCTGTTTCTAGGGCATCTTCCTTCTAGGTGTTTGGCTAGGCAGAACGCTTTGAGCATTATTTGCTGGTATGGTGTTTTGCCTGTTTTGTTATGTTTTAGTGTTAGGTTCTTGTATAGTTCGCTTATTGCCCTGTTGACCCAGGGTCTGGCTAGCTCCCCGTCGGTGTCTAGCTCGGGGAGTCCCGTGTTGTTTACTAGGCTTATTGTTGCGTCTACCGCGATTGGCTTGAACATTTCCGTGTAGTCGAATGTTAGGGGTGTGCTGTACCGGGTCCGGTGTAGGAAGCCGTATGTTGGGTCGAGCCCTGCTGCTATGAGGGCTTTCGTTGCTAGTGAGTAGAGTACTGCGTACATTACTGAGAGGGTCTTGTTGAACGGGTCTGGATGCCTAGGCCTTCTACCGCTGAAACCGTACTCCTTCTTCAGCATGTCTAATATGTTGGGTTTTAGTAGTTCTACAAGCCTAGACCGTAACTGGTGGGAGGCGGTCGAATACGCCCTGCTAAACATCTTTTATTAGATTATAATTATTATATTAATATTTTTTAAAATATATTATTCAGAGCGTCTGTTAAAAGTATTTTACGAGCCCCACGCCCCCTACCAGTAAGGAGCTTATAGAGAGGTACGGGTTTACGCGGAGTGTCTACCATGTCTTGGCTCGAGAAGACGTTTCCGGGGAAGCTTGTTTTCAGCCTCCTGAAAGCGTCAGGCAGGGGTGGACGGTAGTGTTTAAAGTGTCCGCCATACGCGCGTACCTCCAGGTTGAAAGTGATGCCCCTATAACCTTCTATACTGGTAAGCTGGTTAAGACGGTCCTATACGCGCTGTTCAAACCGCTGAGACTCTACAGGGGCATACGCGGGATTATAAGCCCCATACATGTGAGCCCCCTCTTCAGGCCTGGCAAGCACGAGTGGGAGCTGGGGGATCTCGTGACCCCCTACTACGCCCGGGATAAGGAGGAGGGGGGCTACCGCCTCGTACCGGCAAACCTAGACGGCGAATACATAGTCCATATTGGGGGAGTACCCGACCTTGTGGGGAGGGCAGGAGAGCTCCTCGACCAGCTGCGCACGCCGCTCCAACTAAAAATAGGCGAGAACATTGTCAG
>JALSNP010000055.1 GCA_026986935.1 Pyrodictiaceae archaeon
CTGCTTCCTAACCCAATTCTTCTTTTCTATTCCAAGGAATTTCCTTATGAAAGCTAAGATGTCCTCATCGTAGAAAGAGTATTGGGAAATTAGTGAACATCTTATCCTGTTAAAAAGAGATGCGCGGGCCGTTGTTAAGACTCTTTTATGTACTCTATGAGTACTTGTGTATACTCGCTAGTCCTTAGCGGCTTTACACCAGGCATGTGGCGAGCAAGATCCTGTGTCACTTTCTTCTCCTTTATGGCTCTCTTGATAGCGTTTATTATTAGGTCTGCTGCCTCATGCCACCCGAGTATGTGTTTTATGAGGAGAGTACCGCTCAGTATCTCTGCAGTGGGGTTTGCTAGATCCTTGCCTGCGTATTTTGGCGCGGTTCCGTGCACTGGCTCAGCTACTGCCATGTAGTCTCCCGCGTTCATTCCAGCGGCCATCCCTATTCCTCCTACGAGAGCGTTTGCCTCGTCGCTTATGTAGTCTCCATTGACATTTGGCGCGACTATTACCTCGTAGTCCCAGGGCCTTGTTATTATTTGTTGTAGCATGTTGTCAGCTATTCTATCGTTTACCAGTATCTTGCCCTCCGGTAGCTTGCCCCCATACTTGTTATAGAGCTCCTCCTCTGTTACCACGTAGTCGCGGAACTCTGTGGTCGCCACCTCGTACGCCCATTGTCTGAACGCGCCCTCTGTGTACTTCATTATGTTGCCCTTATGCATTATCGTTACTATTCTATTCTTATTATCTATGGCCCATCTAAGCGCTTTCCTCATGAGCCGCTGTGTGGCGAAGCGTGATATCGGCTTTATACCTATGCCTGCATCTTCTCGGAGCTCTATACCGAATTCCTTCTTCAAGAACTCTCTTAGCTTCTTCGCCTCCGGGCTATCAGCTGGCCACTCGATTCCTGCATAGAGGTCCTCGGTGTTCTCCCTAAATATTATGAAGTTATCGTGCTCGGCGTAGCAGTGGGGAGCTGGTTGCCCGAAGTAGAAGACTGGCCTAATATTAGCGTACAGGTCGAGGGCCTTTCTTATAGCTACGTTTAGGCTACGGTATCCTCCTCCAACAGGGGTTTCTAGGGGGCCTTTAAGAGCAACTAGGGTATACCTTATCCCGTTCAATGTGTCCTCGGGGAGAAGCTCTCCATAGATCTTCATAGCTTTGTGGCCAGCGTATAGCTCCCACCAGACGATCCTCCTCTTACCACCGTAGGCTTTCTCTACAGCAGCGTCTATTACTCTCCGAGCCGATGTCACTATCTCTGGCCCTATGCCATCTCCCTCTATGTACGCTACTATGGGGTTGTCGGGGACGACGAGCTTGCCGTTAATTATTCTTATTCGCTCCCCCTCTTCGGGGGGCTTTATCTTTGAGAATCGTGGCTCAAAGTTTTCAACAGAGTCGTACTCCGCCAAAGGGGCTTCACCCTTCTTTTCTCCACGCGTATCCCTCTTGGGTGATAGGTAATAGTGTTTTTTACCCAGCCTACAGCTAGACCATTTGTACGTTACAACGCAACTAGTTTGATAAACCCCGTTAGCCACCAATAATGTACTTGAAAGGAGCACTGAGGTGCCTATAGAATTGAAAAATCCTTTTAGCGCCGAGGAGACCCATGAATCCCCCATGGGGAGGATCACGCTTTATCGCCTCGACCGGCTCGAGGAGGCAGGATTAACAAAGATAGCAAAACTACCCTATACCATAAGGATACTCCTTGAAAACGTTCTCAGAAACCTCGACGGCAAGACAGTCACGGAGGATGATGTAAGAGCGGTTGCCTCGTGGCCGAGCGGCGCCGGCTCCAAGGTTATCCCCTTCATGCCCTCGCGTGCAATACTTCAAGACTACACCGGGGTACCAGCGGTAGTAGACCTAGCCGCTATGAGAGATGTAGCAGCAGAATTTGGCTGCGACCCACAAATAATAGACACACATATACCGGCCCACCTCATAATAGATCATAGTATAAGCGTAGACTACTTCGGAACATCGTACGCGCTTCATAAGAACATGGAGCTCGAGTTCAAACGATACCGGGAAAGATACCGAGTACTTAAGTGGGCTCAACAAGCCTTTGCAAACCTAAGAGTAATACCCCCTGGCAAAGGTATCATCCACCAGATAAACATGGAGTACTTGGCAAAAGTAGTAATGGTCTCTGAGAGAAACGGTACAAAAATAGCGTACCCAGACAGCGTCATTGGCGCAGACTCTCACACAACAATGATTAATGGTATAGGCGTCCTAGGCTGGGGCGCTGGAGGGATAGAAGTAGAGGCTGTAATGCTTGGCCAACCATACTACATGGTCCTACCCGAGGTCATAGGGGTCAAGCTAGTAGGCGAGCCAAGAGAAGGAGTCACGCCGACAGACATAGTATTAGCGATAACAGAGTTTCTTAGAAAGAGAGCAGACACCGTGGGCAAGTTCGTTGAGTTCTATGGCCCCGGGCTCAAATACTTCCTAGCATTCGACAGGGCAACGATAGCTAACATGGCGCCAGAATACGGTAGCACTACGGGCTTCTTCCCCGTCGACGAGGAGACGCTCGCGTTCCTTAGGCTCACGGGCAGGGAC
>JALSNP010000056.1 GCA_026986935.1 Pyrodictiaceae archaeon
TCTCTGTTGAGGAGAAGATGAAGAAGGGGGAGCTTAAAGTAGTTGTTTCCTCAACGAGTCTTGAGCTTGGAATAGATATAGGCTACATAGATCTTGTAGTGTTGCTTAGTAGCCCTAAGAGTGTGTCAAGACTACTTCAGCGCATTGGAAGAGCTGGGCATCATATACGCCAAGTGAGTAAGGGGAGGATAATAGTTGTTGATAGGGATGATCTAGTAGAGTGCACTGTGCTAGCAAAAGCCGCTATGGATAGGAAAATAGACCGTGTACATATACCCAGGAAGCCTCTTGATGTATTAGCACAGCATCTCGTCGGAATGTCTCTCGAGAAGAAATGGGGTATTGACGAAGCATATGCTCTTGTGAGAAGAGCTTATCCCTATCATGAACTAAGCCGTGAGGAGTTCATGGATGTTTTAAGATACCTTGCTGGGCGATACGGTCTAGAGGGTCACAGAGTTTACGCAAAAATATGGCTAGATGAGAACGAGGGCGTATTTGGTAGAAAGAGAGGCTCTAGGGCAATTTATTACATGAATAGCGGAACTATACCAGATGAGGCTAAGGTGCACGTATTCACCCTGGACGGGAAATATGTTGGCGATCTCGAGGAGGGTTTTGTCCAGATACTAGCTCCTGGCGACATATTTGTGCTAGGGGGGCGAACCTACGAGTTCATAAAATCGGATGGTATGAGAATCATAGTGAAGAGGGCAGAGGGAGCTAGACCCACTGTTCCGAGCTGGTACTCGGAGATGCTGCCTCTGGCCTTCGACTCCGCCTTGCTCGTCGGCTCCTTTAGGCGCAGAGTAAAGGACCTAATAGAAGAGGGGATAGAACGCGAAGAAGCGGTAGAGATTATATCGTCGGAGTATAGGCTTGAAAGGCACGCTGCCGAGAACATCTACGACTATGTGCTCGAGCAGTACCTGTTCACTAACGGCCTAGTACCGAGCGATAAAGTAGTGCTCCTAGAGCATTTCCTTGACCGAGAAAACGAGGCTACATCAATCATATTTCACTTCCTATTCGGCCGTCGAGTAAATGACGCGTTATCGAGAGCGTATGCATACATCTTATCGAATATGCTGAGAACCAATGTCAGGATAACTGTAACGGATAACGCGTTCATGCTCACCGTTAATGGTCTCAGAGAAGACATTGACTTAGAGAAGCTAGTGTTCAGCGTCACGCCATCAAATATTGATGGTATTCTCCGCCGCGTGCTTAGGAACACAGAGCTACTGAAAAGGAGGTTTAGGCACTGTGCTGAGAGAGCGTTAATGATTCTAAGAAGATATCATGGAAGGAGAAGGGATCCCCACAGACTCCAGTTAAATGCTCAAACACTTCTCGAAGCTGTTGAGCAAATACCTGGGTTCCCGATACTACGTGAAGCTTATAGAGAGATTCTGGAGGACTACATGGATATCAACAACGCCAAGAAGGTGCTTACCTGGATACACGAGGGGGAGATACGGGTCGCGTTCTTCGGGCCAACGGATATACCTAGCCCCTTTGCACACCACGTAGTAGCTAGAGGATATAGCGATATAGTGCTCATGGAGGATAGGAAGAAGCTCTTGATGGAGCTTCACTCAAAGGTAATGGAGCTACTTAGGAGAAGAATGGCTGACAAGGCGTACGCCTAGCTCCTATAGGGTAATCTGAGGAAGGCTCGGCGAAGGACCACCTCGTCACAAGCTCAGCTCGTTCCCGGGGTATTTCCTCATAACCCTCCGAGTCCTAACCACAGCATGGGGGTTTACATAACTTTTTTATCCTATTGCTACCCTATAACGCTTTATTTGAACACGGGACTAGTTTTTGCCGTGCATGCTTCGCAACGGGCAAAAGATACCAACCATAGATGATCTCGATGAGCGTTACGGAATAAAGGATACAAAGATATTGTTACGAATAGATATTAATAGTCCAATCGACCCGGAGACAGGCAAAATACTTGATGACAGCAGGATAAAGGCCCACAGTGGCACTATAAGAGAACTAGCTGAGAGAGGGGCTGCTGTGGTAGTTATGTCTCACCAAGGCAGGCCCGGAGGCGATGATTTTGTAAGCTTGGGCGAGCACGCAAAACTCCTAGAAAAGTATGTTGGTGCTCCCGTCGAGTTCCTCGACGACGTTATAGGCCCCGCTGCGAGAAAGAGGATCAAAGAGCTTAAACCAGGCGAGATACTCTTACTAGACAATACTAGACTGATGTCTGAAGAGATAATAGAGGCTACCCCAGAGAAGCACTCAAAAAGCATCTTTGTGCAGAGACTTGCACCTCTCTTCAACTACTACGTAAACGATGCATTCGCTACCGCGCATAGGAGTCAGCCAAGCATTGTCGGGTTCCCCTTAGTATTGCCATCGGCTGCTGGAAGAGTTATGGAGAAGGAGCTAACAGCATTAGCGAAACTCTATAAGCAAGAAGAGAGACCCAGGGTATTCGTCCTAGGGGGAGGAAAGGTTCATGATACTCTCAGGATTCTCGAGCATTTGCATGCGAACCAAATAGCTGATAGAATACTGTTAACAGGGCTCATAGCCGAGTTATTTGTTGTTGCTAAGGGCTTAGACATAGGAAGCGAGAACAGACGCGTACTTGAGAGAAAAGGCATACTCGCGCTAATACCTAGGGCCAGGAGGTTGCTGCTAAGAGGATTACCGGTCGAGACGCCCATAGATTTTAAGACGCTTATAGACAACGAGGTTCGTGTCGAGCACGTCGGGAGCATTCGTGGAGTAATCCGCGACATAGGTCCACAAACTATTAAGACGTATACAGAGTTCATGAGAGAGGCGCGACTAATAGTGATGAGGGGGCCCGCGGGCGTAATAGAGGATCCGCGCTTCCGGGAGGGAAGTCTTCAGCTCGTAAAAGCCGCGCTGGATAGCGAGGCTTACGTGATTATCGGAGGCGGGCATCTAAACGCTATAGTGGCTGAGCTAGGGGCGTATAATAGGCCAAACCTACATGTCAGTACTGGTGGTGGAGCACTCCTCTTATTCCTTGCTGGCGAGGATCTACCTGGGCTCGTTGCTCTCGCATCCTCTGCGAGAAAGTTTTTCCCCGAGCTCTGAGATGGAGTGAACAGATTACATCCCACATGGCGGGTGATAGGCGTTGGCAAAGGTTAGGGTCGGTGTAAATGGGTTTGGGACAATAGGTAAGCGTGTCGCCGAGGCAGTAATGCTCCAACCAGATATGGAGCTTGTAGGCGTAGTCAAGACCAGGCCGGATTATAGCGCGGTCTACGCTGTAAAAAGAGGGATAAAGCTATACACATTAAGCTCCAGCATAGAGGAGTTCAAGAAGAGAGGCATAGAGGTTGCTGGGACTCTTGAGGATCTATTGAACGAGGTTGATGTAATTGTCGACGCGACCCCCGGAGGAGTGGGGGCCTCCTACAAACCCGTTTACGAGAAAGCAGGCGTAAAAATGGTGTTCCAGGGCGGCGAGAAGCCCGACATAGCTGAGATTTCTTTCAGCACGCTTTGTAACTATGAGCAGGCTCTCGGTAAGAAGAGCGTAAGAGTGGTATCATGCAATACGACTGCTCTTCTGCGCAGCATATGCACTCTTAATAAGCTAGCCCCTGTCAAATCCGTTAGAGCCACTATTGTGCGCCGAGCAGCAGACCCCAAGGAGACCAAGAGGGGACCTGTTAACGCTATTGTTCCTAATCCGGCAAGAATGCCTAGCCATCACGGTGTTGATGTTCAGACTGTCCTGCCCTGGCTCGATATAGTGACCAGTGCTGTAGTAGTACCCACAACCCTTATGCATGTACACACGGTGTATGCCCGTTTAGAAAAGAGCGTAGCCCTCGAAGACGTTGTAGAAGCTTTTGAAAAAGCGCCACGCATAGTCCTGGTTAGCAGCGAGCTTGGGCTGAAGAGTACAGCTGATTTGGTCGAGTATATGCGGGATATTGGGAGAAAGAGGTACGACATGCCCGAGCTAGCTATATGGGTTGAGAGTATAACGGTGAGAGGCAATGAGGTTATGTGGATGCAAGCTGTTCACCAAGAATCAATAGTGGTGCCCGAAAACATAGATGCCATAAGGGCGTTAATGCGGTTAACGAGCTCGGCACAAGAGACTATTGAGATAACCGATAAGACTCTAGGACTTCTAAAAGGCAGATTACCCGGCTAAGACTATAGTATTATAAACGATAAATTAGTATAGAAGAGTACATGGAAAAGCAAGAATAAGTGACTGAGGTGCGCTGTTAATGGTCGAGTACATACCCGAGCCCTCGTATAAGGTGAGCTACCTCTTTAGACGAGTACTAGTACCTATAGACGGTTCCGAGACGAGCCTAAGAGCGCTTGACGTAGCGCTAGATTTTGCGCAGAGATACGGGTCCAAGGTAACAGCGCTGTATGTTTATAATAGCAAGGAGGATCCAGAAGGGGTTAAAAAAGCAATAGAGCAGCATATTCGGCGCAGAGGCGTTAAGGTTGATATTAAGCTTAGAAGCTACGAACCCAGCGTAAGTAGTATAGCTAATGAAATAATATCAGAGATCATAGAGGGTGGCTATGACTTAGTAGTCCTTGGCGCGAGAGGGAACACCGCGAACGAGGACCTAATAATAGGCAGTATCGCGCTCTCAGTGGTCGTAAACTCAGCCATATCTGTTATGATAATCAGATAGGCGATCATACATGGAGAAGAAATACCTAGTATACTGCGATGGCAGAGCTTCTGAGACAAGCTCTATACGCGAAGCACTGGAAAAAGCCCAGACATGTAACTCCCAGGTAACGATTTATCGTGCAGCCCTTGTAGCAGTACTAGAGCCGAGCGAGGTAAGGGAGCTTTTAGCCCAAAAGGAGGCCAGAGAGCGAGCAGAAAAGCACAAAGAGACGCTCTCGCGAAGAAGAATAGCCATTGTATTTGATCAAATGTTTAAGGGTTTTGCTGAAGTGCTTGAGCGAGAAATTACTGAAGACTTTATCGAGTTCCACGAAGTACTTGGCAGAGGCATAAATAGGACTGTTAAACTAGGGCCACGATTATTTCAGCAACCCGCGAGAGACGATTACGACGTCGTAAAGCTACTAGAAGACCTAGCTAGGAGCAAGACCCGTGTCATCTTCTTTACAGGGGATAAACAATTAGCCACACAGGCTAGGATGATAGATAATGTTGACGTGGAGTACCTCCCGCCAAGCGAGGTAGCCGGGAAAGAAGCGGCCATAAAAATTATGCTAGAAAGGATAAGAAAAACCGTAAAGGAATTAGGAATCTCTAGACAGTAGCAAACTGGTTGGGAACGAGAACGCTGTGATGAACTACCCCGATAAGTGCGATCAATGAGCGAAGGGTAGGTTGCTGAGCATTGCCCGAAAGCCCCGCAAGCATTACCAGTATTAGAAGGGAAGAAACCAGTGATACGAAGACACGTGTAAAGGAATTTATCAACGAGCTTGCCGATCAGTTATTGGCAAAGCTTAGAGAGGGCTCCGTGCTATCGCTATCCGAGATCTATCTCTATGCACTAAGCATAGCCAATCCCGTCAAGAACGTCTCCCCGAGGATTTACGGAGTTTTCCTCCTAGGCCAGCTTAGAAGACTTAGAGACGTATTACTAGATAGAGCTGCGGAAGCCATCTCAGCCCATGTTGATAAAATCGAGAATGACTTCCTATACGCCGAGTTGTCGGCCTCAATAATGAGGTATGCTATACACGAGCTTAACGTCCTTCAGACACTGATAGCCTTGCTTGAAAAAAGCCTCAAAGAAGAGGAACAGATCGACACCGAGCTTCTAGAAGAATTCGCGTTCACAGCATTGGCGAGGTTTATGGCCACAGCCACGCTCCTATCTAGGATCAGTACAGAGGAGCTAGGGAAAATACTGGTAAATGTAACTAAGATGCTTGATTTCTTCATCTCAGAGGAGTTAAGCATAATCAGCGAAAAACTCATGAACAAGGCCTAGGTGCACGGCCTTATTGCGCGCACCTTCTTCAACTTCTCATAGATACGTTTAACAGCTTCATAAACCTCCTCTTCCCTCTTTGCACCAGTTATGACCATTTTCCCGGACCCGAATATTAGGAGGACAACACGGGGTTCATCCATCCTATGAATTAGGCCAGGGAACTGCTCCGGCTCATACATGCTATTCTCAAGGGTTAGAGCTGCTCGTTCAAGATCTACACAGATATTAAGATTAGCAGAAGCTACTATGTTCTGTATCTGCACCTTAGACCGTCCATGGATCGGGATGCCGTGCTTCTTTAGGTTTCTCACTATCTTTTTAACCGCTTCAATCAAGTCCCTTGTGCTCTTAGCCCCAGTGACAACCATTTTCCCCGACTTAAATATTAGCGCAGTAACCTTGGGCGAATCCAATCGATAAACCAAGCCAGGGAACTGCTCCGGGTTATACTCGACAGTTAGTATGCTCCTCTCAATCATTCTGAGGTCAAGGGTCTGGTCAAGAGAGACCGTGGCCACTATGTTCTCTATGTTGACAACGGGTTTGGGCTCATCCTTGCCCTGTTGCTGGCTACTCTTCTCCATAAAGGCCATACGTAGGCACCCTTTTTAATGCTGAGGATATAAACCCTATTTAAAGCCTCCTATAAATCTTTATCCTGGGGATGGCGAGGCGGGCAGTCTAGGAGCGAAGAGCTGTGACTGGCCTAGTCTCACACCGACCCGTATCCTACTCTGTTTGCCAAAACACTAATTTACCATTGAACAATCTGTTTATCATTAAAAACTGGTGGATGGCCCCGGGAGGGCCGTTTAAGGGCTGGTGAGTGCTCGCCCTTAACGGCCTACACTGGTTTCCATCCCGGGGCCTCGATTATCCTTTCCCTGTACTTCACATTGCGATAGATAGTGGCTTTCTTTGCAGCGGTGAGCGGGTCCAGTAGTACTTCTGGTATCTTCTCTACAACATCTAGTGCTGTCATTGATTCTCCTTTATCTATGTACGCGAGGCCGCCCGCGACCCCGTTTATAAAAGACGCTGTACATGCTGCGTCAAAGGGTTGTAGCTTCTTTGCTAGTAGAGCTGCTGTTATCCCTGCTAGTGCATCGCCTGTGCCGCCAACGCTCATTGCCGGTGATCCTGTCTTGTTCAGCCGTACTCTTCTCCCATCGGTTATGATGTCTATCGGGCCTTTTAGGAGCACTGTGGTGGAGTGCTCCTTAGCTTTTCTCGCCGCAAGCTCCGATCTTGATACAATGTTCTCGATGGGACCTGGTTTTTCCCCGAAGAGTTTCTCGAACTCCACCTCATGGGGCGTGACTACTACGTTCTCTCCGAGCAGGGATAAATCTCTTGCTAAATGTTTTAATCCATCAGCATCAACTAGGACTGGTTTCTTGTAGTTTCTAGCGAGCTCTAGTATCGCTTTAAAAGCTTCCCAGCTCTCATCGTGAAGACCCATTCCCATACCGATTGCTATTGAGTCGACGCGCGCCACAAAGGGCTCTAAAACCCTTACGTGATCAGGGTGCAGCCAAGGATGCTCTCGTAGCTCCACCGGTATGATTGTGTAGTGCATGGAAGCAGCTCTTATGACGTTACTAGGTGCGGCAAGATATACTAAATCCACACCCATTCTCTCCGCAGCCATAGCGGCTATTATTGGCGCGCCCACGAAGTCAATGGACCCGCCGATTACCAGGACCCGTCCAGCCATACCCTTATGGGACTTCCACGTTCTTCGAGGAATCCTTGCCTCAACATCACCGGGCCCAACATATATCTCGGCCTCGGGGGGAGCACCTATACCCGCGACCACAAGCTCGCCGACAGCGTCCGGTCTTTTCCTGAGCCCTGGCTTTGATTTATGAAAGGTTACCGTGACGTCGGCCCTTACGTAGACGCCCGGAGTTTCTCCAGTATCAGGGTCCAAGCCTGATGGGACATCTATTGCTATTTTTAATCCTTTGGAGCTGTTTATCGCCTCTATTGCCTCCTTGTAAGGCGAGCGCGGCGCCCCATGCACCCCGACTCCCAGAAGAGCATCAATAACTACGTCCGCGCTAGCAGGCTCAATATCGTGTACTGAGCGCGTGATCTTTATAGTTACAGTCGTATCCATCATTGTTAACGCGTTATACATTAGCCTCGTTTCTTCTGAGCGCAGTTGCTCCGGTCTCGCTAACAAGAATACTTCGACTATGTAGCCTTTGTAGGCTAGGTGGCGTGCAGCTGTTAGCCCGTCGCCGCCATTGCCTCCGCTCCCAGCGTATATAGTTACCCGGCCCCCTCTGGGTACGCGTTTGGCTACTTCCTCTGCAATGCTTCTCCCAGCATTCTCCATTAGTTGGAGCCGAGAGACTCCCAGCCACTCAGAGTTGGTATCTATAACATGCACATCCTTTGATGATATTTCACTGCCTAAGCCGAATACAACAGTGCTCAATTCTGCACTACCGTGTCTTACTAGGTGGGTATGTTTGAAGGTATTATCTGTGACACCGTACGAGGTACTAGTTTATTTCCTATACGATGAGTAGTAGATAGTAGGGTGAGAGGCTTGACGCCTAAGAGGCTTACACTGGATGACGTAGTACGCCTCGATTATGAAGCTGTAGCGAAGAGCTTGACGGGGTTCATAAGAGACTATGTGAGCGAAGCTAGGGCTAAAGGAGCTGTAATAGGTGTAAGTGGCGGCGTAGACTCCGCCACAGTACTCCACTTACTTGTACGTGCTCTTGGCTCTGAGAAAGTGCTTGCACTAATCCTCCCCGATACGAGCGTCACGCCAGCGGAGGATGTAGAGGATGCGAGAAGCCTTGCTGAGAGACTAGGTGTCGCCTACAAGGTAATAGATATAAGGCCTATTGTCGAGTCGTTCGTAAACCAGCTAGGAAGCGCTGATAAGAGAACCATTGGTAATCTACGTGCCCGCATACGAATGTCCATACTCTACTACCACGCTAATAGCCTCGACTACTTAGTGGCCGGAACTGGTGATAGAAGCGAGATACTAATAGGGTATTTCACTAAGTACGGCGACGGGGGCGTTGATTTCCTACCCATTGGGTGCCTCTATAAGTCACAGGTTAGACGACTAGCATTACATCTTGGAGTCCCTGTCAAAATAGCGTGGAAACCTAGTAGTCCAAGACTATGGCCAGGGCATCTAGCCGAGGACGAGCTCGGAATGAAGTATGACGAGATAGACGTTATACTTTATGCCCTTTTCGACCTAGGAATGGGTGTCAAAGAGGCTGCAGAGGCTACGGGGCTCTCAGCGGAAAAGGTTATGCGCGTACTAGAGCTGTATGAGAACAGTAAGCACAAGCGCTCAATGCCTCCAATACCGAGCCCAGAGGAGTTCGTATGGCGGTTTAGACTCCCATAACCCCCTCATGTCCTGGCACCAGCGTGAGCGGCTTCTCTAGCAATTCTTCAAGCTCTAGGTATAACTCCTTTATCACCGTGGTTGCCTCAAGCTCTCCTCTGGCTATTTTCTCTATTTCCTCATAGAGCTTCCTTGTGCGTTCTTCTGATACAAGCTCGCCGTATTTTTCGGATAGGTAGCTATAAACCTCTATGCCCAGCTTTGTGGGTATAAGCTTTTTCCTAAACTTGCTCTCAATAACGTATCCATGGCGCTCAAGTGTGTCAATGGTTTTTGCGTATGTGCTTGGCCGGCCTATGCCACGCATCTTCATTAATGCCACTATCTCGCCATGACTGTATAGTGTTATCTTTGAGCCCCTCTTCACTGCGACCAGTTTGGGCATTATCTTCATACCGGGCTTGAGTTCTTTGAGCTCTTCGTGGACTCTTGGGAACGGGTAGTACTTATGGAAGCCGTCTATCCGTACATCTATATAGTACTGGGCTGGTATGCTCTCATTTATCCCCGGGATAGTGAATACAACGGATGCTTGTACAAGGATTGCTGGCCTAGCCTGGCTCGCCATGAATCGCCGAAATATCAGATCGTATAGGCGGTAATGGCTCTCCCTCATAGTTATGGGGACTCTTATATCACCAGTAGCTATTAGCCGCCGGAGCTCTACGCTATCTATGGGTCTCGTGGGCCTTATTGCCTCGTGATGGCCTTGCGCCCCCCATGATCTCGGATAGAACCCTCCTGGCTGGGTTTTCTCTATGTACTCTCTTGCTATTGACTGCCCCGTTATCGATACGTGTGTCGAGTCCGTCCTATGGTATGTGATTAGCCCCGCTTCAAACAGCTCCTGCGCTATTCTCATAGTCTTTTGAGCCGGGTAGCCCAGGATCCTTGAGGCATCGTAGAGCAGTGTCTCTGTCGTATAGGGGGGCGGTGGGTTTAGCTCTGTCTCGGTGATTCTTATCTCTTTTACCACCAGGCCCTCTGACGACGTGGCCTCAGCTATTAGCCTAGCCTTGCTTGCCGCTCTTGTGAATATTTTTATGCGAGCGCGTGGAGCGAGTTTTATGTAAACATTGTAGCCCTGGTTTTCACGCCATTCTCT
>JALSNP010000057.1 GCA_026986935.1 Pyrodictiaceae archaeon
CCAAAATACGCAGGCAAGGATCTAGCAAACCCCACTGCAGAGATACTGAGCGGTACTCTCCTCATAAAACACATACTCGGGTGGCATGAGGCAGCAGACCTAATAATAAACGCTATCAAGAAAGCCATAAAGGAGAAGAAAGTGACACAGGATCTTGCTCGCCACATGCCTGGTGTAAAGCCGCTAAGGACTAGCGAGTATACACAAGTACTCATAGAGTACATAAAAGAGTCTTAACAACGACCCGCGCATCTCTTTTTAACAGAATAAGATGTTCACTAATCCCCCAACACTCTTTCTACGATGAGGACATCTCAGCTTTCATAACGCAAATTCCTTGGAATAGAAAAGAAGAATTGGGTTAGAAAGCAGGAAAACATGTTTCTTATCTCTTACATCTCTCCTCAATCGGCTTATATACTAGGTTCCTGGGGCCATCATAGTCCTCCTTAGGTCTTATTATCTTGTTATTACTTACTTGCTCGATGTAGTGGGCTGTCCATCCAACAACCCTTCCTATAGCGAATATCGGTGTGTAGAACTCCTTCGGTATTTTTAACAGGTAGTAGAGGGCACCAGTATATAGGTCTATATTGCTTGGTATCCTCTTTAGCTCCCACATAGTTTTCTCAAGCACATTTATCATGTCGAGGAACTTCTTGGCCTCGGCGCTTGTCTCAGCCAGTTTCTCCAACCACTCACGCAACACATCTGTGCGCGGGTCGTGGAGCTTGTAGACGCGGTGACCGAACCCCATAATCTTCTCGTGGCGCTTTAGCTTCTCCTCTACATACCAACGAGCATTCTCCGGCGAGCCTATTTCGAGCATCATCTCTATGGCTTTCTGGTTAGCGCCGCCATGGAGCGGGCCTTTAAGCGCGCCTATCGCGCCCGCTATCGCTGAGTACATGTCGCTTAGGGTTGAGGCTATGACCCTTGTGGTGAACGTTGATGCGTTGAATCCGTGATCCATATAGAGTACTAGGCTTGACTCAAAAGCCCTAGCCTCTGTATCGCTCGGCATATCGCCGCCACGTATCATTCTAAGCACGTCCTTAGCATGGTTTAGGGAGCGATCGGGCTCAATCACGCGGCCATAGCGGGATAGGAACCACCCATTTATGAATAGGAGGGGGAGCTTAGCTATGATACGAATAGCTCTCTCATAGAGCTTATCTATGCTCAGATCCCCTGCATCGGGGTCATACATTCCGAGAAGTAGTAGCCCGTAGGACCCGTAGAACATTGGGTGCGCGAAAGGCGGAATCTGCTTAAGTGCATCAATAACTTTTACGGGTATCCATCTCTCCGAGTTTAGCTTCCTACTAAATTCTCTCAGCTCGTCCTCGCATGGGAGCCTACCGAATAGCACAAGGTAGGCTGCCTCCTCGAAAGAGGCGTGCCTGCCTAAGTCGTCTATCCTATAGCCACGGATTATGGTTATCTGGCCCTTCGGGTCAACATACGATATCTTGGTTGTATCTACAATTACGTTTGCACAGCCCTTTGGTATACGAATATATTGTGGCTCAGCTTTCTTCTCCTCCTTCTTTAGCACGGGTTTTTGCTCCACCATTCGGTACCGCCCACTCTAAGACCTCCAGGTAGTATTAGTGTTGCTCTCTCCTAATTAGTGTTTGTATCCCACTATAAATAAACTATTATCGCGAAAGATTTGATAAAAACGATTCATTCACGACTACAGAAACACCCTGGATCGAGGCGTGGGTGAGGCGGAGAAACTGGTGGGCCCGCCGGGATTTGAACCCGGGACCACGGGGTCCCGAGTCGGGCTCAGCCCGCGCCACGCGGAGCTGAGTACCCCGCATCCTACCAAGCTAGACGACGGGCCCACTCAACCATGTACTTATATCTCGGAGACAAGGGTATCGGGTTATTTTCTCTTTCTCCTTTAACCAAGCCAGCTCAGAAGCAGCTTGGTTACCGCGAATACATTAACCATGAGTCTCTGGCTCGCTATCAGAGTGGCAGTATGCTTATAGAGGCCTTGTATACTGTGGCGGTGCTGGGGGTTCGCAGGAGATGCCGGTAGAGCTTAGAAGCGAAGAAGAATTCCTCAGAGTATTGGAGAGAGCAGCTGAGTGCAGAGTAAAGCTTGGCTACAGACGGGTTAAAACGGAGAAGGGGACGGAGCGTATCCGCGTACTAAAAGTGAAGGCCCGGACACCCAAGTACCTCTACACCCTAGTATTCGAGGACATAGATAAGGGTATTCAATTCGTCAAGAATATTAGGGATAAGTGTAGTAACATGCTGGTTCTCGATAAGGAGATAGAGCAAAGACTAGGCTAGAGAACGAGGCCTTCTCCATCCACGAGGTAAGATAGATAACTAGGTTTCCGTTTTAGTTCATAAGAAGGGTCTCCTCGTGACCCAGGTTCGAATGATAATTCTCAACGACAACGTTGGCTCCGTTGGCCTATTAAACGACTGGGGGTGGAGCATCTATATCGAGGCCCATGATCAGAGAGCGCTCTTTGACGCTGACACGTCCCCGTCGATTATCGAGCATAATTCTAGGATCCTAGG
>JALSNP010000058.1 GCA_026986935.1 Pyrodictiaceae archaeon
AGAGCCGGTGGCCGCATTGGCCGCGCGGGTTCAAATCCCGCCCCCGGCGCCATGAAGCATTCCAATACCTGCCTCGGTGCTGAGATTGTTTTATGATTCTTAAGAATTGTTTCACAAATTGTTTTAATTAGTGTTTCTCATGTATAGTGTGGTGGACGCCATATTTTTTGTCTCTTAGCTAGCTCTTATTAAGCAGGGGTTATGCCGCTTGTTTAGGCATGCCGTAGTGGGTATTGATTTATCAAAAGTAAGTAAGTACTTTGTTAAGTGGCTTCCTAGTCTGAGATCTATAGAGACTAAGCGTTTAAGCCTCGTTCATGTAATTCCGCTAGAGGTTGTTGAGCACGTTGCCGGGTTCGCGGTTGATAAGCTACTTGCTGAGCTCCGTAAAGACGCGTTAGAGAAGCTTGAGGAGTATGCAAGATTCTTGGAGGATACCGGGTTTGTTGTAGATTTTAAGATTCTTGGCCCAGCTATTCCTGCCAGAAAACTAGCTGAGGAGGCTGAGCGCATCAACGCCGACTATATAGTGGTTGCTTCGCGTGGTCATGGCTGGCTACGTGATCTATTGCTTGGGAGTACTGTTGAGGAGTTGTTAAGAATTTCGAGAAAACCTGTGCTAGTCTCTAAGCCTTATAGGCATGCGAAGGGCGAGGGGGCTGAGATAAGAACTCCTCCTAACCCGTTCTCCGGCTCTCCCATACTTGCTGCTCTCGAGTTTGACGAGTATTTTGACTCAGTTGTTTCCTGTGGAGTGGGGTTATCTAAGGTGTCTCGCGCTGAGCTAGTCCTATTACATGTTGTTGAGGAGGGTGATGAGGGACAGGCAAAGGAGAGGCTTGAGAGGCTTGTAAAAAGCTTAGCAGGGGAGACCAGTGTGAGATATGTGATAGGTAGGGGGCGCCCCCATAAGGCCATAGTCGAGGCTGTGGAGAAGCTTAGACCGGGTATTGTTTTGATAGGTGGTAAGCCGGGTAGTGTTTTAGAGTATGTTGTTAAGCGTTCGCCAGTACACGTGTTTTCTTGCAAATAGCTTTCTGTTCCATAATATTGCACAAAGGTTTATGACCCCCTTAGAGGATAGAGTATACGTGGAAACACTCCTCCAAGAGGAGGCGAGGCACCATGTCCTGGTGGAGAGGTAGGGGATGGGGATGGAAAGGTGGATGGAGAGGCCCCTGGCCAGGAAACGGTCCATTCAGCTACCTACCGCCATGGCTAAGACCTGGATGGCTACTAGGTGGTAGGGGGGCCTGCTGGCGCCTATACGGTATACCTGGCTGGGCTTACTGGGCATATCGCTACACCCCGCCACTCGTACCATACTGGGCTCGCTACCCATACCCCCCGTATCCTTATGCGCCATACTATTGGTGACACGGAAACGGAATAACCAGGGCAATACACTAGGTGGAGACACATGTTTTATCCCTGGTGGATGCTAAGAAGAGTGCGCGGGCACCCGTACCTAGCCGCCCCGATGTATTACCCCATTATACCATTGTACCCCCCATACTATGCTCCCATACCGCCACCATACCCGCTGCTAAGCCCGGAGGACGAGCTAAGATTTCTAGAAGAGTATAAGCGCTACCTAGAGGACGAGCTGAAGAGCATCAAGGAGGAAATAGAAGAGGTTGAAGCACGTATAGAAGAACTAAAGAGGATGCTGAATAAGTAATCAGTAACCACTACCCCTAGTGCATTGTTTTTCTTAACATCTGTGCCGCGCACCGTCTCCCCAGAATCTATAATGATTACTTAATACCTTGCAGCCTGGTTAACAGTGTGGATGGGTTAGCTTACTTGCCTCCCATGCGCCGTAGGCGTAGAAGACACGGGTGCTGGATAAGGGAGAAACCGCCATGGCTTCTTCACCTAGGTCAGCGAGGCACAGTATTTCTCCCAATAGGGGACGAAGACGTACTAGATAAGGGGGACCCGGTGCTTCTTTACCCAGAGGAGCTAGAAGCTTATCGCCTAGTATACCTTGAGGGAAGGACTCAAGAAGAAGCAGCGCGGATTATGCGCGTCTCCCGTGGTACCCTGTGGCGCCTCCTATCCAGCGCGAGGAGGAAAATAGGCCTAGCCCTGGTTCAGCGCAGACCGCTTATTATACTCTCCTAGACTATGTGGTCATTGCGTTACTTAAAAGCGTGTAATACTATAACCTAACTATAATGGATGGAGGGAACAGGGTTAGGAGACGGGGGTCGCTTAGCGATGCCACGGGTTCGCGTAAAGCTGGTATCTCTTCTCCGTGATGCAGTAGATGGCGCTCATGAGATCATGCTCGAGGTTCGTAATGGATCCAGTCTAGGCGATGCTATAAGACAGTTATTCTCGCAGTATCCTCGATTAGGGAAACTAGTTGAGGAGCTGTCTAAGAGAGGGCTTGATGTCTTGTTCGTGCTTAATGGGAAAGAAACAAGTCTAAACGCCGAGATAAAGGATGGTGATGAGATAGTTATTCTTCCTCCCGCTTCAGGGGGTTAGCGAGAATAGTACCCGTAGAGAAGCCCATACGCGACTACATGGGGCTTGATAATTGCTAGTAGTTTTTCAGCTGTAAGCCCTGGTGGGAGTCTTAGTTCGCGGTTAAGCCCTATGACAAGGATTACGTAACGGTGCTTGCTCCCCCTGGGTGGGCAGGGCGGCCCATAACCTATTTTGCCGTAGCTATTTACTCCCTGTACACCGATACCACTAACTATTGGTGTGGCTGGCAACGCTTCAGGTATATTTACGTACTCTGAGGGCTTGATCTGGTACATCACCCAGTGGTAGAAGATGCCGTTTGGTGCATCGGGGTCATACATTATTAGTACTAGCTCCTTCACCTCCCGAGGTATATTGTATATGGTGATTGGCGGGGATATTGCTAGGCCGTCGCATGTGTAGCGTTTTGGTATATTCGATCCATTGGTTATCACGGGTGATCTTATTTTAATTATCTGTGGCTTGTCTCTCACGGCGCTGGGTAAGGGAATGGTCTTAGTAGATCTATGTGCACGCGTGTTAAAGTAAATAAGGCTGGAGACAATAATCACTACAACGAGGATTGCAAATAATACGAGCACGCTCTTACGGAGCGAGTGCCGCATAGGTTCACCACTATATGAGTTAGTGGGAAGGAGTATAGATAGATTAAAACAATGAGGCCATAAGATAGGTGTTTGTGCGATGGCGCGCCGTACAGTGTACATAGAGACCTATGGGTGCGCACTGAATTTCGCTGATACAGCTATTATGAAGACTGCACTACTTAATCATGGTTACGAAATAGTAGATAAAATAGAGGACGCGGATATAATCATAATAAATACTTGCACTGTCCGCCTCGACACAGAGGAGAAGATGTCTAAGAGAATACTCGCCTTGGGCAAATACTCTAAGGAGAAGAACAAGGAGCTAGTCGTTGCGGGCTGTATGGCTACAGCGCAGCCGTATAAGGTCAAAAAGCTCGCTCCCCACGCGCATCTAGTAGCGACATATAATGTGCACCGAGTAATAGAGGCCATTGAGAAGAGAATAGATCTTTTAGAAGAACCGAGTAAGCCAAAGACACTATTCATGCCCAACCCGAGGATGATGCTGAGGGGCCTAATAGCCGAGATACCGCTTGTAGATGGGTGTCTCGGCGACTGCTCTTTCTGTATAACAAAGCTCGCGCGACGCCACGTATATAGTCGGCCTATGGAGCAGATAACAAGCCTCATACAGCAACTGGTTAGGAGAGGAGTTGTCGAGATAAGGCTTACTGGCCAGGATGTAGCCGTATATGGAGTCGATATAGCTGGGCGCAGGTTGTTACCAACACTGATGCGAAAAATAATGGATATACCCGGGGACTTCATGGTCAGAATAGGCATGATGAGCCCCGACCAGCTCGAACCAGTACTCGATGAGTTCATAGACGCTCTTCGTCATCCCCGATTCTTTAAGTTTGTCCACCTCCCGGTCCAGAGCGGCGACGATAATGTGCTTAAAATAATGAAGAGACGTTATAGTGTCGACCAATACCGCGCCCTTGTGAAGGAGATAAGGTCGAAGATACCTGGTGTGATGATAGCCACGGATATAATAGTTGGGCACCCAGGCGAGGATGAAGAAGCTTTCCAAAACACTGTGAGATTAGTGGAGGAGCTCAGGTTTGAGAGAGTACACCTAGCCCAGTATACTCCAAGGCCGCGCACAGTTGCTGCAGGACTACCACAGGTACCCGATCCGGTGAAGAAGAAGCGCTCAAAAATACTCGGGGAAATAATTGCTCGCATAGGGCTAGAGGAGCATAGGCGCTTCATAGGCTCACGTGCCCGCGTCCTAGTCGTATCACCGGGGGAGCGAGGCGGGCTTGACGCTAAGATGTTTAACTATATGCCGGTGATCCTTCCACCTAATAGTGCTAGGCCTGGCAGTTGGTGTAATGTTGAAATAACAGACGCTACATGGTACGACTTACGGGGCAGAGTCCTTGAGTGCACAGAGCCAGGCTAAGCAGAACGCTGCACGAAGAGCAGCAGAAATTATATCCGATCAGCTTCAGAGGATAAACAGCCTCGGCATAGGAACAGGGTCTACCGTTAGGCTTGTGCTAGAGCATCTTATGAGTAGTAGCTATGCTAGGCGACTACTGGGTGAAAAGAGCCTATACGTGTCGAGCCTTGACACTTTCTATGTTCTCAGAGACTATGGGTTTGAGCCACAATTAGTAGTTCCTCGTACTGGCCTAGACCTGTACTTTGACGGCGCCGATGAAGTGGTTATAGCGAGCAGGTACTGCGATGTAGTAAAAGGCAGGGGGGCTGCATTAACAAGAGAGAAGATACTAGCATACAATAGTAGGAAAGTCGTCCTGGTTGTTGATGAGACAAAGCTTGCAAAGAAACTAGGTGAGCATAATAAGCCCCTACCCATAGAAGTCGTGCCCGCTGCCGCTGACGCGGTGCTAGCTTTCCTTTATTCGCAGGGAGTAAAGGCCTCTCTAAGAATGGGGTGCAAGTGCAGGGATGGACCCGCCATAACAGATAATTACGGCCTCATCGTGGACGCTTGGCCATGGAGCCTCGAGGATATCAGGGGGTTCATTGAGAGATTAGAGAGAGTCCCCGGGGTTATCGATCACGGGTTTTTCAGCGGCTTCGTCGATAAAGTCGTAGTCGGGTACCAGGATAGGGTGAGCGTCTTCGAATGCCTAAGAACGGAAAAGAACCCAGCCCTAGCATAGACACGGGCCTAGAGACTCTTAGAGAGAAACTGGTCAAGCTAAGCGAGACACCGCCCGCACAGGCGAGAAGCGCTGTAGGGGAACTCAAGGTAGTAAAGATATCGTCCACACCATTAGAGCTCTGGGTAGTGATAGGCAGGGAGAGCGACTACCTAGTTATCCGTGGAACCTATTGTAGCTGCCCGCACTTCGCTATAAGAGTGGTAGGCAGGGAGTCCCCCACGCCATGTTATCACCTAGTCGCCGTGGAGATGGCCATAAGGCAGAAGCGTTTCCATGACCTCTCTCTAAGCCTCAGCAAGGACGAGCTAATAGACATAGTCTTAGAGATAATAGCGGGGACGCGCTCCACAACACTTAGAAGGAAACTATACATGCTACATGAGTAGAGAAAGAGGGATAAATAGACCCCACATACTCTAAGCGTTCTCGGCTAGAGGCGACGGAGGCTAGCTAGACAACCCGGAGGTAACTCCCCTAACCAGCTATAGGGTTGGAATGCCTTGAGCGAATCCGTCGCAATAGAGGAAAAAGAGATAATTGATAGAATGACGCAGCTGCGCGAAGAGATAAAGAGCCTCAAGGAGCAACGCTACGCGCTCATAGATGATGCGCGTAGGCTTCGTCAGCAACGGAGAAAGCTAATAGATAGAGCAAAGCAGCTACGGGACGAGATAAAGAGGCTACGTGAAGAGCGGAGAAAACTGGTCGAGAAGATAAGGAGTCTTCGTCAGCAGCGCCGAGAGATACTGGAGAAGCTTAGAAGCGTTGTGAACGAGTTAGAGGAGCAGAAAAGAGTTGCGGCAGAATATAGGCCCCTAGCTAGGAGGAGCATTAATGCGATAAGGAGGAGGATAGAGGAGCTCGAATGGCGGCAGCAAACAAGCGTCTTGACACCCGAGGAGGAAAAGGAGATAATTGACGAGATTGTGAGACTCGAGGCTCTGCTTCAAAAAGCTATGGAGGCTAGGAAGTATCTCCAAGAACTTACGGAGAAACGTGCTGAGCTATACGGTTTGAGGTTGCAGATTAAGAGCATAGGCCAGGAGATAAGAAGTGTGAGCCAGCGAATAAGTAAAATCGATGAGCGCATTAACGCTATTCGTTCACAACTTGACGAGATAAGCCCACAGATAGATGAACTCAGTAAACAGCTGGAAGAAGTCTCCTCGAGGATAGAGAGTCTCCGTGAGGCGATAAATAAGAAGGTTCAGGAACTACGCGAGCTTAGTGAAAAACTCCGAGAACTACGGCTTGGTAAAGAGAAGGAGAAAGCTCTAAAGATATATGAGGAGAGAAAACGTAGAATAGAGGAGAAGCTAAAGAGAGGGGAGCCGCTAACTATTGAGGAACTACGGCTACTCTATGCTGCTAGCCCGGAGGAGCTAGAGGAAGAATCGGGATGAGTAAAAAGATACTAGTAGTGGCTGTTGATATAGATGATGATCTTGGACAAGCAGGTATAAGAACCCCCGTGTTTGGCCGCGAGGCTGTCCTAGAGGCGGCTACTCGCTTCGCTCTATACGATCCAGAGGACTCTGATGCAAACACGCTTTTTGCCGCAATAAAGATCGCTGATGAGATGAGAGAGAAGGGATACGACGCGGAACCAGTAGCCATCGCTGGCTCTCCTCTTGGCGGAGTGGAGGCGGTTATAGAGGCTCGTAAACAGCTCGAAGAACTCGTTAACAAGTATCACCCGGACGGAGTGATAGTAGTAACTGATGGTTCTGAGGACGAGTCGCTTCTACCCGCCATCTCTTCTATAGTCCCTATAATGGCTGTGAGACGTATAGTTGTTAAACAGCACAGAGGAGTCGAAGAGACCTATATGTTGTTCATCAAGTATCTCCAGAAAGCATTGACCGAGCCCCGGTTCGCCCGCCTCTTCCTAGGAGTGCCTGGCATAGTGCTTGTCGTGTTCTCCTCTCTCGCCCTGCTAGGTATGCTTCGCCAAGCTATTCTCGTAGGCCTCCTAATAGCTGGGGTCGCGATGGTGGTTAGGGGGTTTGATATGGAGGATAAGATAGTCCAGGCCCTGACAGAGACACCGGTCACCATGGTAGCATACTCGACCGCAGGCGTGACAGCGCTCATAGCCATAGTGCTTATAGTGTCGCAGCTCCACTCCCGTACAGCGTTAACACCGCAACTCTTAGCAAGCCTTGTAAAGAATGTAACTAGCCTTCTAGGCTTCTCAGCAAGCATAGCGATACTGGGCCACGCTGCATCAAAATTCGTGTCCGGGAAGCTAAGACTATACCGAGAAATAGTCGCATTAACGATCGTGATAATAGCGGTTATATTACTTGATACGGTCGCGTCCGCTCTCCAACAAATGGAGACCATGTCTGTCTCAGAGTTCATGCAGGCCCTTGCTTCAAGCGGCTTCGGTCTCTACGCCATAGTATCTGTTGTTGTAGTAGCCCTGGTCTGGCGCGGTGCAAAGGCTCTTGAAGGGCTTATCGCCCAAACCTCCTCTCGCGCCTCTGATAAGAAATAATCGCCTTATAAAGCTCCGCTTCATCAAAATCCGGCCACAACCTCTTGGTGAAGTAGAGCTCGGTGTACGCTATGTGGTAGAGTAGGAACCCGCTCAGCCTAATCTCGCCCCCCGTCCTTATCAAGAGGTCTGGTTCCGGTAACCACCCTAGGGGCATGAGTTTTCTCAACTCATTCTCATCCAGTATAGCTGCCTGGGCCTTCACGGCACGATTAACAGTCTCAACAATCTCCCATCTACCACTATAGCACGTGGCAATGGCTAGAACGTTTGGCGAATTATTGTACGTGGCTTCATTTATGTAGTTTATCCTATTCACTAACCAGTCTGGTAGCAGGGAGAAGTCTCCAACAAAATAAACTCTGACATCTCCGCTCCTTACCCTCCTATCCGCTAAGAGCTCGTCAATAGCGTGTGATAATAATCTATGAATAGCGCTAAGCTCTTGCCGCGGTCTTCTCACGCAATTCTCTCTGGAGAGCGCATAAAAGGTCACATATTTTACTCCTATCTCCCAAAGCAGGTCAAGGGTCCTCTTCGCCACCTTATAGCCCTGATAGTGCCCCATATGGGGTGGGAGCTTATGCTGGCGCGCCCAACGCCTATTACCATCAGGTATAATCGCAACGTGTACTGGTAATCGTTCTCTACTTATCCTCCTCCTGAGAATCCTTGCCGCGAGACTTCTCAGCACCCCTGATTCACCGTAAGATCCTTTGCCCCCGGGTCTAACCCCTATTGATTCCCATTTCTCTTGCCTAGTAAATGCATTATTCAAGTAAAAGGTGTAGAACCGACCAGGGAGGTAAAAACACGCTCTAGTCTACTACGGCTTATTATCGTTGTCTTACACTAGAGTGGTGGAACGGGCTGCTCTGCGCCACAGGCCTCACAGACGAGTACCCAGGCCTTACCTCTCTTCTCTAGCCGTGTGTCAGGCGCTCCACACGTCGGGCATATGACGTAGGTTTTCACGAATCTCTGTAGGAGATTGTTCAGCGTGGCGGTCGAGACTTTAACATTTATGGTTAACATGCCGTTTTCTTCATCGTAGTTACCGCTTGCTCCTAGTTCGCGTAGAAGATACCTCATTACTATTCTCGGGTCTCTTCTCATTACATCGGTTATTTGCTTAAAGTTCCTTATAATAGTCTTGTTCCCGACACGCTCGACAACGAGTCTTGGCAGCTCGAATCTTGATGCTTTAGCTGTTTTTGCTGGTAAGCGCTCATAGAGCCTTCTCAGCAAGTAGTCATAGTCGTAGAGTATTTTCACAGCCTCGTTTCGCTCTGTGCTCAATCCCTGCACCCTTCTAACACGTCAAGTACTTAAAGGATTAATATTTATAGATGGCTGTTGCTAAGCGCTTAGATATGGAAGAAGAGGCATGTCCGGCGAGCCAATGGTCTATATGAAGATCTATGAGACCCGGGGAGAGAAGCTAATAGCGATCTGCGACGAGGAACTGATCGGGAGAGTGTTTAGGGATGGGAGCCTAGTGCTAAGGGTTGATGAGGAGTTCTACAAGGGTCTTCTCATACCGTTGAGCGTTGCCATGGAGCGGGCAGAGGAGGCCACAATACTGAACCTGGTGGGCGAGAACACGGTTAACGCGGCGATCAAGAAGGGGCTAGTGCACCCTGACGCCGTGATAAGAATTGCTGGAATCCCGCATGCGCAGTCGGTAAAGATTCTCTACTAGGCATCCTACTCCTATTAGTCTCGTTTCCATAGAGTATGCTTAGTGGGTTCTGTCCATACCATTCACTATATATGGTTTCTCTGAGCAGTTTCTCTACAAAGACGGCTCGGTTGTGCCCAAGGCCTAGAACGTGTTCCACATATTCGTGCATGAAGCTCTCATCTAGAAACCATACAGTTTCTTCCTCTATTTGCACCCATCTAATGTTAATGAAGATCTTATTATCCTTAAACCACGCGGCACCATCATCCTCTCTTGCAACTATCTCGACTTCAGTCACCTCGGGGCCACCGCGGTGTATACCTCTGCGGCCGGGGTTTAAAACACGTTTAGAAACCATGATCTTCCAATGGAATAGTTAATTAAGTTGGGGATTAGCATTGTTTGCGGGACTCGGGGCAGCGCGTAGGGTACAACGTTGTTAGAAATTATTTCTAGAAATAGGGTATAGTGCTTTCAACATATCTGCTTCTGTGGGGCAATACTCTCTTCTTTTCCTCTTAGTTCTCACCTAAGCCGAGACTATTGCTACGAGGTGCTAGTTATTTCTACCCGTGAGTATTACTCTATGCTCGGAGATA
>JALSNP010000059.1 GCA_026986935.1 Pyrodictiaceae archaeon
AGCCAAGGCACAGAACCCGGATGAGGAGAAGAGGAAACTAGTAGAGGAGTTTAAGAAGACATTCCTTAACCCTTACCGAGCCGCTGAGCTAGGACTAGTAGACGATGTCATAGAGCCTAGGAAGACCAGGTTAAAGCTCTACAGAGCCGTGACCATACTGCTAAAGAAGCGTGAATGGAGACCGCCGCGAAAACACGGCAATATACCTCTCTAGGCAAGCACCTCTGCAGGGACCAAGACTGTGTACAGGGTTTTACAAGAACTCGGAACATGGGTTACCGGGCTCCGGGAGACAGGATACCGCGGCCTAGTATTACTACACTCCTCCATGATTAGCGCGTCCCTTAGCCCTCTTATTAGCAAGCTCAGCGAGTTCTACAGTAACACGCTATGCATAGCACCCAGGGAACTAAGAGAGGCCGCTAAGGCTTGTCCAAGATCTCTTAGCCCTTCAGCGATAGAACGCCTACTCGGAACAGATAATGATGCCGTAGTGATAGCTGTTCCAAGGCTTCTTAGGCCCAACCTCGTTGCGGCTGCTGCAGAGACCGTGCAGAAAGGAGGAGTACTTGTAATTATCGCGCCAAGGCTTAGTGACTGGCAACCAGGAGGAGAAATGACAACAGGTAATTATAAGAAGTATCTCCTTAACAGGATCTATTATCTACGCTCAGTGTTCTGGGCTGATCTAGACACAGATACTACTTACATGATGCGCCTGCCTCGGAGAGCGGGGCAGATAGTAGGCGAAGTGAGGGACTATACGCCGAGAAGCCATGTGAACAGGGCACTGATAGAGCTGGCTAAGAGCCCGGACCAGGCTAAGGGGCTAGATGAGCTAGTCTATCATTTCAGATCTAAGCATGGGAGAGGAGCATTCATTGTAGGTGATAGGGGTAGGGGGAAGTCTGGGCTCCTAGGCCTGTTTGCAGCTTATCTGGTAGATAGCCATATGGTGGGATTTCTCCCAGTCACTGCCCCCTCTCCTTGGAGTGTTCAAAACTTTTTCAACATACTCGTGTACTCGCTTAGGCACCTAGGCGTGAGAAGAGTACGGATAACAAGACATTCTAGCCTAATAGTAGGCGTTACTGGGCCTTGGTTCCGTATACGCTACATGCCTCCCGACAGAGTGGAGCCAGGATCCTTCACGATAGTTGACGAGGGTGCTGCGCTAGGCCCTCTTCGCCTAAGACTTATTGCATCAAAATCACCACGACTAATCATAGCCACGACGATACACGGGTACGAGGGAAGCGGTAAAGTACTTGCAAAAATCGTAGAGAAAATAGTACCGGAGCCACGCACACGTATAGAGCTATCAACACCTATACGTTACCCCCCGGGAGACCCTCTTGAAGAATGGATATACTCGACCTTCATGCTTAGAGCTGAGCCCTCTAAGCCCCCCGCTGGGCTAGAGACTGCGCATCTCGGATTCCATATGGTTGATCGGAGAAGGCTAGTCGACGAGTACGAGGTGCTGCAAAAGATTTACTCCATATTAGCTCTAGCACATTACCGCAACGAGCCCGACGACCTCGCACTGATACTGGATGCGCCCCACCACGAGCTCTTCGTCGCAACACTAGGCGGCGAGGTAGTAGCAGTAGCTGATGTGTCTAGGGAGTCAAGCAAGCTACCTTATGAGGCAAGGATCATCCCGGACCTCCTAGCTACTAGCAACCCTGAAGCAATCAACTTAGCTGGGCTAAGAATAGTGCGCATAGCTGTTCACCCCGATCTTCAGAGGAAGGGAATAGGCTCAAGGCTTCTCCAATTCATAGAACAATACGCGGCCCAGGAAGGAGCTGACTGGGTGGGAGCCAGCTTTGGGCAACCAGACGTAGTGAGGTTCTGGCTACACAATGATTACCTGGTAGCCTATGTCTCTCCCCTCCCCAGCAAGGCTACGGGAGAGCACAATATAGTAGTGATCAAGCCGGTGAGAAAGGACTATGAGGAAGTGATAATAGCTATAGCCAGGGATATGCTGCGTAGACTACTATTAGCAGGCCATACCCTCTACCGCGGCCTACCAGCTGAGACAATGTCACTACTTCTCCTAGGGAGTAAAAGACTCGCTCAAAACGCTTTATCCGAGCTAACCCCTGAGCAGATGCATCGAGTAAAGCTAGTTATTGAAGGGAAAATTGACGTAGAATCAGCTCTTGATGCGTACTGGTTACTCCTAGTAAATACTGCGCTGAAAAACGGGGGGCTAAGGTTCCTAGACAACGATGAGCGCCTAGTGGTAGCCGCTCGCCTACTCCAGGGTAAGACGCTGAGAGACCTAGTGGCTATAACTAGAAGCGACTCAGAGACTATAAAGAGGCTTATGCTCAAAGCCCTAGAAAAACTCATAGAGAACAGCCAGGCAGGAAATGTACTAGAGGAGAACAAAGCCCCTCATAGGGGTCCTTAGGCGAAGAGGTCTAAAATAATGACAACGCTCCTAGCCGTTTTCGCGCTGATAGTAAGCCTTAACGCGACCATACATACACAGCATGCTGGGCTTAATTGCAGCAGCATCGTATCAAGCGTAAACGCGTACGCCGCTATCGTGGAACCGGTTCACGGCATCCCAGTAGGCTATACGCCATTGCTCGTGGTGAAACTACGCAAACCAATGAACATAGGCTCTCTGAGAGCTACCGCGCTCGTAGCGGAAACTAGACAGGACATACCTCTATCAATAAAGCGACTAACTAACCAAGTATTCTCACTACATGCTAAAGCAGTTGTACCACTCGGTTTCAGCATCTCCTATAAGGTAATGATAACAGTTAATAATAAGACATGCGTGTTGATTATCAATGTTTCCCCGCCAAGAATACCTAAGCGCTCAATAAGCAATAACACGAACCCCATAGTGGTGAGAAGAACCCAGCAAACACCAGCACTAATTGATTATGATCCTCTAGGCCTTATTAGCACCAATATCTCCGTGACTCCTAGGCAAAACGTGGAGCAGAAACCACTAATACCAATAAGCCATGCTAGCAGGAGTTCCAAGACAGTAGTGATAAGGGAGAGGGACGTACTGCTTGCTATAGCTCTGGGGTTTCTCGTAGCAGCCCTTATAGGGCTTATTGTGGACCGTTTCTTCTCTCGACAAAGTATTCAATAACACGTTTAGGCACCATTGCGAGCAGGGTCTGTTTAATAAGCTCTATGAATGCTGGTATCGCTCCTTTCTCGTTGTACGTCTCAACTATTCTCAGCCAGTTTATGCGGATAATTATGATCGCGACAACAATGCTCCCAACTATAAGGGCTATTATTGCCTCGACGCCGAGGCTCTCTGAGCCTATGAGCGACCTTATTAGGTCGCCGAACATGACAGCTAGGAACGTTATTATTATCTTACCCAGGGCCACGGCTAGGAAGAACAAGAAGATATTATAGCCGGTAACTCCTAGGGGCACGTAAAGCACGTCATCGGGTAGCGGCAGTGCCGCGAAGAGGAATAGTGCAAAGAATACGCTCTTTTTGAAAGCCTTTGCGAACACCTCGACGTTATGCAACGTGTTCTGGGGAAGTATTCTCCTAAAGCTTCGCCCAAGCAGGAATACTATTACCTTGCCAAGCGCTGCGCCGATTCCCCCGCTTATAGCTACCAGTACTTTCTCGAAAGTACTGTCAAGATATAGGCCCCAGCCAGCAATAAGGCCTAGGTAGGGTACTGTCATATACGGTATAGCGTTACTCACGAGGGATACTATAAACGCTGATATTATGGGGTTCTTTACGCCAGTGATGGTCATGACTATGTCTACTATGTTGGCCAAAGCAGGCCTTACCTCGCGAATTTATAGGTGCTATATATCGCGTGCTCATAGCAGCCTCCTAGCTAAGGTACACCCCTCCAAGTGCTACCCCATTAGAGAAATAATAATTTGTGCTAACAGTGTCTAGAAGCACCAAGCGGCGGGATGTAGAGTGCAAACGCGGCTGAGAAGACCCCCTGTGATGAAGCCCTCGATCACTTACCGCCGTCTCCGCTGAAATCTTGAAAGAAGCCTCCTAGCCTCCTCTAGGGTCTCTTCTATTCCTCTCCAATGCCCTCCCCTCCAATAAACTTGGCCGCAGCGAGGACAGATCCAGAACTCGTCATATGACTCGTATACGCGAGGTGGCACACGGCCCCTGATGCTCAGCTTCTCCACCCTCTGTAACGGGGTATTGCAGAGCGGGCACCGGCTCCTATCCGGGTCTATTACCAGCTCTATACCATATACTGCTCCCAGCTTAGCCAATGCCTCAGCAACGTTATCGCTCACGAGTACAGCCTCTATACCCCTACGCAGCGCTCTCCGGTAGAGACCTTTATCCCGTGTAATAATCACGCGCCCAGTTGCCACAGCCTCCTCTATTATGCGGGAATCGTGCCACCCCTTGGCGTAGATTGTGTCGTATCCTAGCATCCTTAACCAGCGCGCGAGAGAGCCCAGCATAGAATCCACTATGAATCTTGGCTCCCTGCGCAGCTTTATGCTCGCAGCGGCAGAGCTAGCTCCGCTAACTGCACCTTCCTTAGACATTATTCTCGCACCACCTACTAGGCTATGTGTAAAGCATGCTCCTATCTAAAAAGCCATGCTCTCAAAAACAAGAGGGGGCGGCGAATGAAAATTACTCACATAGTCTCTAAGCGGGTTATTAATATTAGGCGTGTTGTTTACTGTTATGCCTCATACGTGCCCGGAATAATATATGCTAGGAGAATACTAGACAGCGTAGTAAACCCGTATTCGTGTTAGCTGGCCTTCGACGCTACGAGGCGAACAAGCTCATCAAGTGTTATTATCCCCACTATCTTATCCTCGTGGACAACCACTACTCCCTTGCTATTCTTTTGCCTCATCTTCTCAAATGCCTCTACAACGCTGCTGTCAGGGCTTACTATAGGTGGTCTTAGGCGCATAATATCATCGACTAATAGGTGCTCTATTCTCTCCTTACGGTATTTCTCTGGGACTACGTCGTGGAACGCTAGAAAAGCGTCAGCCACCTCGTCTACTGTTACGTAGCCTACCAGTCGGTTTTCCTCATCAAGTACTGGTATGAATAACAGGTTGTATTGGAGTAGTAGCTTTCTTGCGTGCAGAACCTTATTCGTAGTCTTTAGTACCTCTGGGATAGTTATCATAACGTCGACGGCCTTGGTGTCTGGAGAGACTTCGTTAACAAGCCTAGCTATCTCCCAGCGCGTTACGAGACCGACCACTTTATCGTCCTCCACTACAGGGTAGCTGCCCACATTATCGCTTATCATTTTCCTAGCAACTTCCCCTACTGTCATGCTTGGTGGCACGGTCTTCGGGTCGGGTGTCATGAAACTCGATACGTGCATTCTGCCAGGCACAAGGTTCCTCGTGCGCAGCGTTGCTAGTTTCACCATGATATCCTTCTTAGTCATTATGCCAACTAGTTTCTCGTCCTCGAATGCAAGCACCCTGTCCATATCATATCGCTTCATTACCCGTACAGCGTGCTCCAGTGTCTCATCCTTATCGACAGCCGGGTAGTCCCGAAGCATTATCTCCGCTACTTTCACGAAAGCTCACCCCCGGTTACTTACAATGACTGAAAGGTTTTAATGCAACAATGAAAAGAAATGAAACAGGGACAGCAGCTATTGGGAAAAGGAGAGGAACTCGTCCCTCCTAACTCTCAGCTATAGCCTGTAATATATTATGCTTAACAACCACGCCTATAGGCTCACGGCCACGGGTCACTGGCACAGAGCTAAACCCGTGCCTTATCATTAGGCGCGCAGCCTCAGCCAAGTCCTCGCCCGGCTCAACGGTTATGGGGTCTGGGGTCATAATATCCTGGGCAGTCATGATAGTGTACTCGTAGACAGGCCCCAGTCTCCCCTTAGGTAGCTCAGCAAATCTTCTAATACTCTTGGACTTGGGGCGCGGGGTAGCTGGTAGCTCTGCGGCAAAAGCGATATCGCTTGGAGCTATGATGCCTATAATCTCTCCCGCGTCAACCACGAGGACTCTACGCGAGGGATGGGAGTACAGCAAATCTACTACATAAGAGACACTATGAGCTGGCGATGCCCTGGGAACATCCTCGTACATGTAGTCTGAGGCGCTATATTTGCCCCTCAGTCTCTCCGCATAGGCTCGCACGATATCAGTCTTGGTTATTATCCCGATTAGCTTCCCCTCCTCGTTTATAACGGGTAAACCGCCTATGTTGTGCTGTAGCATTAATCTCGCTGCTTCTCGGAGAGAGCGCCCACCACTTATTGTCACGATATCTGTTGACATTATATCACGGACAAATATGGAGTCCAGCGGCCTAGTTGCTAGAGAGCCGCTAGCGAGCTTAAGGAAATCGGTCTTAGTCACCATGCCTATGGGTTTACCAGCGTCATCTACGACTACTATGCGGCCGATACGATACCTAACCATAAGGTTACGCACATGGGCTAGATTATCGCTTGGTCTCACAACAACTACGGGTGTGGACATATACTCGTCTACGCGGGGGTACGTCGCCAACCCATTATCACCAAGACCGGTCTGGGTCTCCGTAACCAAGACAAGTTAAGTGTATAAAATATTTTAGGATTAATATTTGAAAAATAGACACTATTTTTCTACTTCTTAGTAGCTATGGCGAAGAGGATATCACGCTCAGTGATGATGCCCACTAACTGGCCATCATGAACAACTAGTAGGCTACTTACACCTTTTTCACGCATAAGGGTCGCTGCATCACCGACATCGGCATCGGGGCCTATTGTTACATAGCCGCTCAGCCCGACAAGCTTTACAGGGGCTTTTAGAGCCTCATTGATATCGCTTCCCTCTATGTATCTAAACACGTCGTGCGAGCCAAAGAATCTCACTATATCCTTTGCCGTCACCATGCCCCAGACTTTTCCCTGCTCTATTATCGGTAGCCGCCTTATCCCATACTTTATCATAGTCTCTGCAGCGTCTTTTATACTAGCATTAGACTCTATCGTTATCACGTTCTTAGTCATAACCTCTTCTACTTTCCGGCCAACTGTTTTCTCCGCAAGGTGCTCGACAAGATCGTGCTCAGTTATTATACCCCATAAGCTCATATCCTCAAACACTACTGGTAGAACACCGACGTTCTTTGTAACCATTGTCTCTATTATAGCCGCTAAAGTCTCTCTAACGGTTACAAAGACCGGGTTCGGGTTCATTATTGATGACACGTGCTCCTTTAACAAGGCGGAGTATATGTTGCCTCCATGACGGTTAATTACTATGTTAAATAACTCTCCGCCTCCGAGATAGTTCACAAGATCCGTTGCCGTTACCATGCCCTCCAGCTTCTCTTGCCCAGGCGAGACTACTGGTAGTGCTCTGACATTATAGCGCGTTATCTCCTCAGCGGTGCCAAGGATTGTTGATGTCTTAGTTGTTGTGTATACCGGGCGCTTAGCAAGTATTTTTGCATCTTTCTCGCTACGGTATATCCTGTCACTAAAGTTTGGCTTCCCATCACTCCTTAACCATCTTATTCCCTCTGGTCTCCTAGGAGGAACAACGTATCCCCTCATAATCAAGCTCCCCCTCTGTCCCCTAGTACGGAGATAGTTACATAGATTAATCCAAGGAGAATAAAAATATGGTACTTAGTGCTTAAGCCAGTAAGAGACTACATCGCTTCTATCAATAACTCCTACAAGCCTCTTATTATCATCAACGACGTAGACCCTGCCTATATCCCTCTTCAGTATAAGCCTTGCTGCGTCAAGTAAAGTGCTCTCCTCGTGCAGGGTGATAGGAGGGGTTGACATAACCTCCTGGACGAGGGGGCCTTTTCGATAGCTATCTGCCTCAAAGTCCGGCCTAGTATAGCCGTGTATGATTAAATCGTGCTCGGCAACGACACCGACTATTACACCGTTCTTTACCACTGGTAGTGCCGCGAAACCGTGGCGGCGCATCAGCTGCCACACCCTGGGTACTGGCGTATCTGGCTCAACGTATACGATGTCGCGTTGCATAACCTCTGCTAGGGGGACTAGTAGCTCTTTCTCATAGTTCCCGACTATGTACCGGATAGCGTCCTCGAGCCCGAATACGCCTAGGTAGCGTAAACCATTATCTACTACCGGGGCATACCATTCATCAAGCCTGAGCATCTCCTTTAGGGCTGAGCGCACGCTATACGATGGGCTTAGAGCGATGCGGGGTGGGCTCATTAGGTCTTTTGCTCTCGCCTCTGTACGTGTCGACGATACTTCGAGCAGCGAGCTTCTCTTAACTAGCCCTGCGAGGCGGAGCTGGCGCTCATCCGTTACTACGGGTATTACCCTTAGTCTCTGCTCGCGCACGAGGCGTCTGAGGGAGCCTATGCTCTCGTCGGGCAATACGTAGGGGTATCTGGGGGAGAATAAGTCAACTATGCGTGGCTCCAGGCTCTACACCAGGTATTATAATTGTGTTGGGCTAGGTATTATACCTATAGACGAGTCATAGCAAGCGCTGGCTTCGAAACAGCCTTATTGGCTCGTACCTAGCGGGTTACTACTCCCTAGGCCCGTATGTATAGTAGCTCTATAAGACCTGGAGCGTACTTTATGATATCACTGCGTGTTATTATACCGACAAGTCTATCATCTCTATCCACTACTGGTAAGTGGCCGATACGCTTCCTGCTCATAAGATCCGCTGCCGCTGATAGAGGCGCGTCCTCGTATATGGTTATAGGATTAGGTGTCATGACGTGTTTTACCAGCGTTGTTCGAGGATCAAGGCCCTTGGCAACAACCCTTCTAACTATATCGCCTTCGGTCAATATGCCTATTATAAGCCCCTTATCGTCTACAACAATGACGCTTCCTACATCGTTTTCAGCCATTTTACGAGCAGCATCCGCAACGGTTTCAGACGGCTTACAGGTTACGACGCGTGAGACCATCGCGTCAGATACTCTTAGCTCCTCAGCCTCCTCTGGCTGCGCCGAACCCTCACTCATTGCTTATCACGCACCCAGGGCTCTTTTTGGCCGTTTCCACAGTGGTAGCGAAAGAGAAATTTAAGCTATATCCAATAAGGATAGATGAAGCGTAGTTATAGGAGCCTCATAGTCTTTGCCCTCTCTAAGGCGGGTCCCCATAGCCTAGGAGGTCTGCGTCTACGTAGAGCCTCCAACAGTCTCCTATTCCTCTCCTTTGCTTGTAGAAGAACCTTGTTAGCTATGGCGACTATGTCGCCTAGTTTCTCTAGACTCGCTACCATTGATTCCGGTGTGGCTAGTAATATATCAGCCCTGACACCAGTACGGAGCTCTACTAGTAGTGGCTGCCCTAGAACCATTATGCCGCTGTGCTTGAAGCCCGCCTCCCTAGCTATTCGGAGCACCTCTTCAGCCTCCTCAAAATCCTCTACATAGACGTGGTAAATGGGCCCCTGGACGCTTAGCCACAGATTACTACTATGAGGCTTCAGCAACACTTCCTCGATCTCGCGCTTAGTCACCACACTGTGTTTCTTAAAAATAGTCATTGTCTCGTCTTTCGCCCAGGGATACTCGGCGTCGATCACGGTTACTCTACCAGAGCAACTGCTCTTAGTAAAACTCTTTGGTCTCAAAAAGAACTCGATAAGAACATCGAGTATATCTGTATCAAGGTAGCCTATTTCAAGATCTTCCCACAAGCGATGCCATGCAGCGATTTTCTGCTCCTCGAACGACTCAGTACCCACTAGTGTCACCCCTTTCTCCTCGACCAGCGACTCGG